>JASHVQ010000103.1 GCA_030044485.1 Methylovirgula sp.
CCGCATCTTCCCAGAGATCGAGAATCCATTTGAGGCGGCGCTGCGTCTGGATTTTGCGCCGTAGCGCCGCGTCGCTCGCAAGATGCACGTGCTGTTCGCAGAAAAGGTCGAGATCCTGGCAGAAAACGTCGCCGCCGCCACCTGCGCTTCCAGCCGTGCCGAGCCGGTCGGAGGCAAATTCCTGAAACGCTTGCATGGAATGGCCCCTTGAATGGCCCCTTTCGAGACTAACCTGAAGTAACGATTGGCCCCTTTCGAGACTAACCTAAAGTAATGATTGGATCTAAAGCCGAGGTTACTCCATCCGTTAAAATGCGCGCCATCCGGCACGCTTGGGAAATTTTTTCAGGCCGCGGTGCTTTGCTTCTCGCCGCCGGGGCTGCCGAAATGGGCGATATAGCGGCCCTCGATTTCTTCGATGGGCATGATGGTAAAAACGTCGGTCGTGCCGAATTCGTGATCGATGACCGCGCCGTCGGCGAATTTGGCGCCGAGCCGCAGATAGGCCTTGATCAGCGGCGGCAGAGCCGCGACGCCCTTGCGGGATTCGACCGCCGCCGCGTCGATGATCGCCATGGGCACGGCGCGGCCGAGCTGCGGACGCACTTGCCATTGTTCCGCAGCCGAAGCTTGGTTGCGCAGGAAGCTCAAGGGCAGGGCCAGCGCCAGGGGATTCGTGCCGGGCAGGCTGGCGCAGCCGATCATGACGTCGATCTTATGGTGCCTGGCATAGATCCACAGCCCGCGCCACAAAAGCTCGATCACCCGCTTCGAGCGATATTTGGGATGTACGCAGGAGCGGCCGACTTCGAGAAACCGCTTGCCCTTGTGGCGGGCGAGCAAGGGCGCGAGATCGAACTCGCTCTGGCTATAGAAGCCGCGATGCCGTTCCGCGACCTCGCCGCGCAAAAGGCGATACGTGCCGACGACCTTGGGCTTGGTGCGGCCGCGCGGCGTGCGCGCCTCCTTGTCGATGACAAGCAGATGGTCGCAAATCTTGTCGAAGGGGCAGAGATCGCGGCGCACCAGGGCGGCGGCGCGGCGCGCGCTCGCCTGGCCCTGCTCGTAGAAAACCTTGTAGCGCAGGCGCTGCGCCTTGCATACGTCCTTCTTCTTCGCCGCCAGGCGAATTTCGAACGTTCCGCAGCGGCCCAAGACTCGCGGCAGGCGCGGCGCGGCGGCGTCGGACGGCGAGCGCTCGCGGCGGGGAAATTCGATGATCGCGTCGAGACCGAAAGGCGCGGTGATGGGCCACATGCTTCTGTGTCGCGGCTTTGACGAATCGCGGCTGACGACGATAATGCCGCATAAAACGCGCGAACGAAAATTTCATGACGCGCCGAACGGACGCGGCGCCACCGGCAAGCCGCAATGTCTTATCTGATTCCCCGCTCAAGATTAAGCCCGCTTTTCGAGGCGGGAGTTGTCTGTCGCGCCGCCGGCATTTTCTTGATGCTCGGCATTTCCCTCGTCTTGGGCGCGCCCCTGCAATGGCTCATCCTGCGGCTTGAGCCGCGGCTCTCGCATGCCTTGCCGCGCCTCTTCAATCGCCTCTTGCTGCGGCTCGTCAAAGTGCGCGTTGCGGTGCATGGCGCAAGGCCACAGGCCGTCCCGCGGCTGATCGTTGCCAACCACGTTTCCTGGACGGACGTGCCGGCGCTCGGCACGCTTTATTCGATCTGCTTTCTCGCCAAGCGCGAAGTCTCGACCTGGCCGATCGTCGCCTCCTTCGCGCGCCTGCAACGCACGGTCTTCATCGATCGCGACAAGCGCAGCACGATCCCGCGCGCCAACGCGGCCATGGCCGAGCGCATGCTCGAGGGGGCCTGCGTCGCCCTCTTTCCGGAGGGGACGACCTATGACGGCAGCGCGCTCGGCCCATTTCACTCCTCGCATTTCGGCGCGGCGGCGGCGCTTGCGGCGGTGCGCTTTGACGGGCCGGGGCTGCGCATTCACCCGGTGGCTATTCGCTATTCGTCGCCGGCCGCCGCCTGGTGCGGCGATGCTTCGCTGTTGCCGCACGTCCTCGGCCTTATCGGCGGCCCGCCCATCACCTGCGATCTGATCTTCTGCGCGCCGCTCGACTTCGAGGCGGCGGCGGACCGCAAGGCGGTCGCCGAGGAATGCCGCGCCCGCATCGCCGCCGCGCTGGCGCATGAGCCTATTTCCGCGCCGCTTCGCGGCTGAGAGCCCAGACATAGGCGGCCACCGCATCGACATCCGCAGCGGAGAGATCGGCGCCGCCCTTGGCAGGCATCGCGCCCGGATAGATTTTCGGATTGGGCACGCCCTTGGAGACGATGTCCTTGATCGCAGACAGGCTGCCGTCGCCCCAGATCCATTTGGGTGAGGTCAGGTCCGGCCCCATCGACGTGCCCTTGGCATTGGCGCCGTGACAACCGGCGCAGGTGCCGGCGTCGACTTCGCCATGGAAGACGCGCGCGCCGCGCGCCACCTGATCTTCGGTCGCTCCGGGCGGTATCGGTAGCGCGGCGATCTCGCCGGCATTGGGATGGATGCCTTCGGGCGGCTCGGGCTCGCCATAGCTTGAAACCGCGGCCCCCGGCGAAGGCGCGGGCGCAACGCCTGCCGGACCGCCCTTATAGACGACGCGCCAGATGCGGCCGCGCACGTCGTCGGCAATATAGAGCGCGCCATCCGCTGCGGCGGCAAGGCCGGTCGGACGGAAATGCGCTTCGGCCGGGCCCTTGACCGGGCCCGCAAAACCATCGGCGAAGACCACGAAGGGCGCGTCGGCCTTGCCGTCTTTCAGCGGCTGGAAGACGACGTTGTATCCGCCCTGCGGCTCCGGGGCGCGATTCCAGGACCCATGGAAGGCGATGAACGCGCCGCCGCGATAGGCTGCGGGAAACGCGGGATAATTGTCGATCAGAAGATCGTTCGGCGCCCAATGCGCCGGAAAGAAAGCCACAGGCTCCTGCTTCTGGGCGCAGACGCCGATCTTCTTTCCGTCGCCGCCATATTCGGGCGAGAGCACGAGCCGCTTCTGCACCATTCCGTCGAAATAGCATTCGGGCCAGCCGAAATCCGCGCCGCGCGTCTCATGCACCAGTTCCTCGGCGGGAAGATCGGCGCCTTGGCGAGGGGTGAAGAACTGCGGGAAATTTTGCCAAAGCTGGTCGCGCCCGTGCTGGGTCGAGAAGAGCCGTCCGGCGGCGTCGAAGGCAAAGCCCTCGCCGTTGCGCAAGCCGGTCACGAAGCGCTCGGCGGGCGAGAATTTCTGACCAAGCTTGTTGGCATCGTAGCGCCACGTGCCGCCGCGTCTCTCGAGCTCGGCGCAGGGATTGAGGCCGGGCGATTCGAGCGTCCGGTTCTTCGCCTGGCAGGAATTCGTCGCAGTGCCGACATCGACGTAGAGGTTGCCGGAGGCGTCGATCCCGAAGGGATGCATCGGATGATCGCCGCCGAGCGGCAGGCCGGAGAGGACGATTTGCGGCGGCCCCTTCGGCGCGATGTCGCCGGGCGCCAGCGCGTAGCGCAGGATCTTGTCCTTTTCCTCGGCGTAGATCGCATCGCGATAGAAGGCGATCCCCGTGCCGCCCGCCGCGCCTTGCGCGAGGCGCGCGCCGAAACGCTCGACAATGTCGGCATGGCCCGTGCCCTTGCTGTCCTTCAGCGCGATCAGGAAGCCGTCGGGCGGGACTTTGCCGAAACCATAATAGGCGCCGCTCCAGCTGTTGACATAGACGACGCCGTTCGGCGCGACCGCGAGATGCCGCGCATGGCCCAGATTGTCGGCAAAGACCGTCGCGCAAAAACCCGGGGCGAGCGTGATGCCGCCATTGTCGCTGTCGCAGGCGGCGGGGCGCGCGGGTTGGGAGCGCGCCTGTCGGCCGGGCAAGAGGCTCGCCGCGACAAGCGCCGCGACAGATGCGGCAAGAATGGCGAGCCGACAAGTCATATTTGCCTCTGGGTCAGGCGCCCGTTCGCGGCTTGTCGAGAATTAACGTTCTCGTCGATGCGCCGGTGATGAAAACGGTCTGTTTCACCTTCCCCTCGCCCCATCATCTTCCTTCGTCAACGGCCTGCGATCCCCGCGCAGATATAGATCGGCCCCCTTTTTGCAGTATTAAGGCCAGAGAATTCGTCAAAGAAGATATCTTTGTCGATTTCTTTATGGCTATCGACTGAATTCCGACGCCAAGCCGTCTGGGATCGTCCGAAACGCCGCCGCTGAAATGACGCGGTGAAAGAGCATGAGGTATGAAAAATTCGATCATCTTTCCCGGAAACTTGCAGGTGAAGCCAATTTTGTAGAGACGAATCTCTTTTGCGAAAGGGGTGAAAATTTTTGCCTCTCCGCCGGCGACGACAAGAATCGGCTGATTCATATTTGGGTCCCAGGGCATCATCGCCACGTGAACCTCAAGCATCGCAGGAAGCGGTGAACAAAAAATCAGGCGCGCGATGTCGGCATTAGTCCAGCGGCCAAAATCTTCCCGGAATGAGAAGCCCGTTGCTTGCTCTACAAATTCGGGAAGTACGTGTTGCCGGAAGTCAATGACCTTCGCGGTGTCGAAAAACCTAACGTCGGCAGCAGCAGGCTGGTCGCTCGACATCTTAA
>JASHVQ010000104.1 GCA_030044485.1 Methylovirgula sp.
CATACGCTTCGTGCTTGAAAAATTTCCCGGTGCTGATCTGCAACATCGTGGAGAGCCCGAGGTATAGCTCCTGACCAAATCGAACGTGGCTTCGGAAGCCCCCGCAGGATAGGGGCGCAAGAAACGACCTCAGGCGCCGCCTACATCCCGACCGGCCGCCCGACCACCGCGACGAGCAGCGATCCGTCGCCGAAGAGGCGGCGGGCGGCGCGTTTGGCATCGTCCATGGCAACGGCCGCGATCAGCTTGTTGCGCTCGTCCAAGTAATCGACGCCGTAGCCCTCGGCCTGCAGCCGCGCCAATTGGCCGGCGATCTTGGTCGACGTGTCGAAGCGCAAGGCATAAGAGCCGATCAGGAATTTCTTCGCCTTGTCGAGTTCTTCCTCGCTCGGACCGCGTTCGGCGAGGCTGCGGATCTCGGCCTCGATCACTTGCATCGATAGGGCGGCGCGCTCGTTCTTGGTCGAGGTGCCGCCCATGAACATCGCCGCATGATCCTGGTCGAGGAGCCGCGAATAGACCGAATAGGCAAGCCCGCGTTTCTCGCGCACTTCCTTGAAAAGCCGCGCCGAGAAAACCCCGCCGCCCAGCACATGATTGACCACCATGGCGGGAATGGCGTCCTTGTCGAAACGCGCGATGCCTTCGCGCCCGAACCTTATGGTCGATTGCGGCACGTCGAGATCGACGACGTGGCGCGTGCCTGTGCCGGCAAGCGCGACATCGGCGACCGCTGCCAGCGAGGCTTTCTGCGGCAGCGCGCCGAATACGTCGTCGAGATATTTGCCGAGCGTTTCCGCATCAATGGCGCCGACCACGGCGATCTTCAAATTGTCGCGGGCAAAATCGGCGGCGCGCATGTCGGCCACATCGGCGCGGCCGAGGCCGCCGAGCGTGTCGAGATCGCCGCGCAGCGGAGCGCCATAGGGGTGGCCGGGATAGGCAAGCCGCCGAAAGGCGCGTTGCGCGGCGCTGTCGGGATCGTTCAGCTCGCGTTTCAAGCCGGCCGCGATCTGGCTCTTGACGCGCTCCAAGGCCTCAATGTCGAGCCGCGCCTCGGCGACCGCGAGACGCAGCAGTTCGAAGGCCCTTTGCGTGTTGCGCGCCAGCGTCTGCATGCGTCCGGAAAGAAAATCGCGGTCGGCGGAGAAGGATAGTTCGATGGCCTGTTCTTCGAGCGCGCGGTGAAAGGCATCGGAATCGTAAGGACCGGCGCCTTCGTCGAGGAGGCCCGCGAGAAGATTGGCAACGCCCGGCTTGCCCTGCGGATCCTGCGCCGCGCCGCCGATCAGCGCGAATTCGAGCGCAACCAGCGGCACGGCGTAATCTTCGACGAGCCATGCCGAAATCCCGCCCGGCGAAGTAATGCGCTGCACGCGCGCGGCGCGCGAGGCTTGCGCAACGTCCGTCGTTTCGGTCTTCGCGGGCGTGCGCATCGCCAACCTCATGCCGCCGGCGCCGGCAAAAGAAAGCCGGTGACGCTGCCCCTCCGGTCGAGCCGGCGCAGCGCTTTGGCAAGGTCGGCGGCGGTGACCTTTTCGATCCGCTCGGGCCAGGCGGCGACGTCGCCGAGCGAAAGGCCGGTGGCGAGCGAAGCGCCATACCATTGCGCCAGCGCCACTTGGCTGTCCTGCGCATAGGTCGCGTCCGCGACGAGCCGCGTCTTGGAGCGCGCCAGATCGGCGTCGCTCACGCCGTTCTTGAGGGCCTCGGAGATGAGGTCGGCGATTTCGCCGTCGAGAGTTTCGAGGCTGATCCCCGGGGCCGGCACGGCATAGACATAGAAGCGCGTCGCGTCGAGCGCGGTGCCGGCATAATAAGCGCCGGCCGAGACGGCGATCTTTTTGTCGACGACGAGCGACTTGAAAAGCAGGCTCGCCTGGCCGCCGCCGAGATAATGGGCGAGCACTTCGAGCGCCTCCGCCTCGCTTGGGCCGCCGCTGCGATAGGACGGCACGCGGAAGACGGTCTGATACGACGGCTGCTCAACCTTCGGGTCGGCGAGCGTCACGAGCCGGTGCGCCTGTAAATCGGGCTCGGCCACCCGCCCGCGTTTCGGCGTCGCGCCGCGCGCCCGAATAGGCCCGTAGACGGATCGCGCCAGATCGATCGTCGGCTGCGGCTCGACATCGCCGGCGACGATGAGGATCGCATTTTCCGGCGTGTAGAACCGGTCGTAATAGGCAAGCGCGTCGGCGCGCCCGAGACCTTCGATGTCGGCCGCCCAGCCGATGACCGGCGTGCCATAGGGATGGCGGGTGAAAAGCGCCGCCTGCACGGCTTCGTTCAAGAGATCGGCAGGATCGGAATCGGTCCGCATGCGCCGTTCTTCGAGCACCACGTCGCGCTCCGGAGCGACGACCTCGTCGCTGAGCACGAGATTGCTCATCCGGTCGGCCTCGTAATCCATGCAGAGCCGCAGATGCTCCTTGGCGAGCCGTTGGAAATAGGCGGTGTAGTCGTTCGAGGTGAAGGCGTTTTCCTGACCGCCCAGATCGGCGATCAGTTCGGAGAACTCGCCCGCCGGATGATTCTTGGTGCCCTTGAACATCAGATGTTCGAGGAAATGCGCGATCCCGGATTTGCCGATCGGATCGTCGGCCGAGCCGTTGCGATACCAGAGCATGTGGGTGACCACGGGGGCGCGATGGTCGGGGATCACGACGACGTCGAGCCCGTTGTCGAGCCGCGTCGCGGCGATCGAGGGACCCACGGGCTTGGCGGGAGCGGCGGGCGACGGCGTGAGTTCGGTTGGACCGGGCTTGGCTTCGGACATCGGGCGCTTTCCGGGAGGCAGGCGGCCTTGGGCCGCGGCGAAAGCCTATCGCGGAGAAATATAGGAAGCAATTTCGCGAGCGGCAGGTCCGAGCGAAATCCCCCGGCGCATCAACCGTCGCGATAGACCCTTTCGCGCCGCTCGTGGCGCTCCTGCGCCTCGATCGAGAATGTGGCGATCGGCCGGGCGTCGAGTCGCTTCAGCGAGATCGGCTCGCCGGTCTCTTCGCAATAGCCGTAGGTCCCCTCGTCGAGCCGGCTCAGCGCCGAGTCGATCTTGGCGATCAGCTTGCGCTGCCGGTCGCGGGCGCGCAGTTCGATCGCCCGGTCGGTCTCGGACGAGGCGCGGTCGGCCAAGTCCGGCAGGTTCTCATTGTCGTTTTGCAGGACGACAAGGGTCTCGCGCGCCTCGCGCAGAATGTCGTTTTTCCAGGCCAGCAGTTTGCGACGAAAATAATCGCGCTGGCGCTCGTTCATGAACGGCTCGTCTTCCGACGGTCGGTAGTCCGGGTCAAGCGTATCGGTCGGCACGTTTCGAATCTCCGCACCCTGAACCAAAACGGCGCCTTATAACGAGATGCTTGCGGCGACACAATGACTTGTCGAGTCTAGCCGGCGGCCTGCGGGGCGGGCGCCGGCTCCATGGCGCGGCGCAGATTGTCGCTGATCTTGTCGAGAAAGCCGGTGGTCGAAAGCCATTTCTGCTCGGCGCCGACGAGCAGCGCGAGGTCCTTGGTCATATAGCCCGCCTCGACGGTATCGACGCAGACCTTTTCCAAAGTCGCCGCGAATTTCGCGAGCTCCGGATTGTCGTCGAGCTTGGCGCGATGCGTGAGGCCCCGTGTCCAGGCGAAAATCGAGGCGATCGAATTGGTCGAGGTCTCCCTGCCCTTCTGGTGTTCGCGGTAATGGCGGGTAACCGTGCCATGCGCGGCCTCGGCCTCGACCGTCTTGCCGTCGGGCGTCAACAGCACCGAAGTCATCAGACCGAGCGAGCCGAAGCCCTGGGCGACCGAGTCCGATTGCACGTCGCCGTCGTAATTCTTGCAGGCCCAGACATAGCCGCCCGACCATTTGAGCGCCGAGGCCACCATGTCGTCGATGAGGCGATGCTCGTAGGTGATGCGCGCCGCCAGATATCTGTCCTTGAACTCCTTCTCGTAGACTTCCTGGAAAATATCCCGGAAACGGCCGTCGTAATATTTGAGGATCGTGTTCTTGGTCGAAAGGAAAACCGGATATTTGCGCAGCAATCCGTAGTTCAGCGAGGCGCGCGCGAAATCGCGGATCGAATCGTCGAGGTTATACATGGCGAGCGCGACGCCGGCGCCGGGGAAGTTGAATACTTCCTTCTCGATCACCTGGCCGTCGTCGCCCTGGAACTTGACGGTCAGCCGCCCGCTGCCCGGCACTTTGAAATCGACCGCCCGATACTGATCGCCGAAGGCGTGGCGCCCGACGACGATCGGCGCCGTCCAGCCCGGCACGAGACGCGGCACGTTCTTGCAGATGATCGGCTCGCGGAAGATGACGCCGCCGAGGATGTTGCGGATCGTCCCGTTCGGCGATTTCCACATTTCCTTGAGGTCGAATTCGGCGACGCGGCCCTCGTCCGGCGTGATCGTCGCGCATTTGACGCCGACGCCCCATTTCTTCACCGCATTGGCGGCATCAACCGTCACCCTATCCTCGGTTAAGTCGCGGTTTTGGATCGAGAGGTCGTAATATTCGAGATTGATGTCGAGATAGGGATGGATGAGCTTGTCGCGGATGAGATGCCAGATGATCCGGGTCATCTCGTCGCCGTCGAGTTCGACGACGGGATTTGCGACCTTGATCTTGTTCATTGCACGACCTTTGCGGGAATGGCCTTGTTTCGCGCCGTCCCTATAGCATCGGCGCCCAGGCCGGCAAAGCGGCGCTCGAATGCGAAGGCGGCGGCGAAGTTCTGCTCAATCTGCGCGGCAGCGTCGCACATCGGCGCCGCTCACATGCGGCACCGCTCACATCGGGACCGCTCACATGTGGCACCGCTCACATGTGGCACCGTTGCACATCTTGTGCCGACCGGATCCGGCATGCGCCTTTGGTCTTGCTGGGCGTAAGGCGGGTCAGCATAGTGGGCAATCGACCGAATCTTGCGTCTTTAAGATTTCCCCCGGCATGAAAACCTCGGCTCGCGATATCCGCCCACCCAGCGCCGCCGCCCTG
>JASHVQ010000105.1 GCA_030044485.1 Methylovirgula sp.
CGCGGCGCGCGCCAAGATCGGCATTGTCGATCGGCTTTTCTCGCGCGTCGGCGCGGCCGACGATCTGGCGCGCGGCCGTTCGACCTTCATGGTCGAAATGGTCGAGACGGCGGCAATCCTCAACCAGGCGACCGAGCGCTCCTTCGTCATTCTCGACGAGATCGGCCGCGGCACCGCGACGTTCGACGGGCTGGCCATCGCCTGGGCGGTGATGGAACATCTGCACGAGAAGAACCGCGCCCGCGCGCTCTTCGCCACGCATTTTCACGAGTTGACGCATCTCGCCAAACATCTGCGTCGCATCGTCAATCTCACGATTCGCGTCGCCGATTGGAAGGGCGAGGTGGTTTTCCTCCACGAGATCGTCGAAGGCGCGGCGGATCGTTCGTATGGCATTCAGGTGGCAAAGCTCGCCGGCCTGCCGGCCGCGGTCGTGAGACGCGCGCAAATGCTGCTCGCCGAGTTCGAGGCCGCCGATCGGCAAAAGCCGATCGAACGGCGTATCGCCGACCTGCCGCTGTTCTCGGCCGTTGTTCACGCGGAGCCGAAGCCGGATGCCAAACTGGCCGCGGCGCTCGATGCGATCGACCCCAACGAGCTCTCGCCGCGCCAGGCGCTCGAAGCGCTGTTCAAGCTGAAGGCAGTGCGCGCCACAAACGACTGAACGGCGCTAGCGCCCGTGCAAGAGGCGGCTGACGAGTTTCGACGTGTAATCGACCATCGGCACGATGCGCGCATAATTGAGGCGCGTCGGGCCGATGACGCCGAGAACTCCGACGATTCTTTTCTCCTCGTCGTGGAAAGGCGCGGCGATCATCGAAGACCCGGACAGCGAGAAAAGCTTGTTCTCCGAGCCGATGAAGATGCGCACGCCCTCGCCGCCTTCGGCGCGATTCAGGAGGTCGATCACGTCCTTCTGCGTTTCGAGATCGGCGAAAAGCAACCTGATTCTTTCGAGGTCCTCGCGCGCCGTGAGATTCTCGAGAAGATTGGCCTGACCGCGGACGATGAGATTCTGGCCTTGGCCGGCGTTGTCGACCCAGCTTGCAAGTCCCGCGGCGACGAGCCGCGCCGTCAATTCGCCGAGTTCCGCTTCCGCGAACTTAAGCGTCGCCTCGATAGCCGACCTGGCCTCGGCGATGGTGCGCCCGCTGATGCGCACATTGAGATAATTGCTCGCCTCGACAAGCGCCGAGGCGGGAAGGTCGCGAGGTATCTGAACTATGCGGTTTTCGACCGAGCCGTCGGCCGCAACGAGTACGGCAAGCGCGCGTTCCGGATCGAGACGGACGAATTCGATGTGTTTCAGCCTGGCGTTCTCTTTGGTCGTCACCACGACTCCGGCGCCGCGCGTCAGTCCCGAAAGCGCGCTCATCGCCTCGCTCAACAGGTTTTCCAGCGTCTGCTCTTTCGAGGCGGCGCGCATCTGAGCCTCGATCTCGGCGCGTTCCTCCCTGCCGAGGTCGCCGAGTTCGAGCATTGCGTCGACAAAGAACCGCAATCCGAGTTCCGTGGGGAGCCTGCCGGCGCTGGTATGCGGCGCGTAGATGAGCCCCAATTTTTCGAGATCCTGCATGACGTTGCGGACCGACGCCGGCGAAAGCGTCATCGGCAGGAGGCGCGCCAGATGCCGCGAGGCAATGGGCTCGCCGGTCGCGAGATAGGATTCGACGATCTGGCGAAAGATCTCGCGCGGCCGCTCGTTGAGGCGGCCGAGGGCGCCGACGTCGATATGCGCCGCACGGTGCGGTGTGTCGAAAGGCTCGGTCATGGCGTTAAAATGGCGGGGAGAACGCGGCGATGCAAGCCGGCCTCGCGCCGCCCTCAGCCCGAGACCACCTGCGGGCTCAAAAGTTGCTTAACTTTCTGCGCCAGATCGGCGCGCGTAAAGGGCTTGGGCAGAAGCAGGATGCCATGCTCAAAACCGCAGCGCTCGATGAGCTTGTCGCGCGCATAACCCGTCGTGAGGAGGACTTTCAGCTGCGGCCGCAAGCGCAAGGCTTCTTCGGCGAGTTCCGTCCCGTTCATCCCCGGCAACCCCACATCGCTGAAGAGAAGCGCAAATTCGTTGCTCTCGCGCAAAGTCTCAAGCGCGGTCTTGGCATTCCCGGCTTCGCGCACGCGGCAGCCGAGATCGCGCAGAATCTCGGCCGAATAGGTGCGCACGTCCGGATCGTCTTCGACGACCAGCACCGTTCCTTGCGCCGCTTCGTTGGATTTCGCCTCGCTATCCAAACGCAGGGCCGGCTCGCCTTGCTCGACCTGCGCGCGCGGCAGATAAAGCTTGACCGTCGTGCCCTGACCCGCCGCGCTGTCGATCTTGACGTGGCCGCCGGTCTGCTTGACGAAGCCATAGACCTGACTGAGACCGAGACCGGTGCCCTGCCCGATGGGTTTGGTCGAGAAGAACGGCTCGAAAACGCGATCCAGCACGTCTTTCTCGATTCCCTTGCCGGTGTCGGAAATCGCCAGCAGCACATATTGGCCCGCTTCGACCTCCGGATCGTCGACGTCGCTCGATTCATCCACATTGCTCGCCGCAATCGTCAGGCGTCCTTGGCCGTCCATTGCGTCGCGGGCGTTGATTGCGATGTTGAGGATCGCGTTGTCCAGCTGATTCAGGTCGGCGAAGGCCGGCCACAGGCCGGGGGCGACCTGCGTCTCGATCTCGATGTTCTCGCCGAGCGTGCGGCGCAGAAGATCGGACATCGAACCGAGCATGGCGACGATGTCGGCGGGCCTTGGTTCGAGCGGCTGACGGCGCGAGAAGACAAGCAGCCTTTGCGTCAGGACCGCGCCCCGGTTGGCGGCATCGAAGGCATTGCTTGCCCAGCGGTTGAGCCGCGCGTCGGCGTTTTGCGTATATTTCTTGAGGAGTTCCAAATTGCCGAGCACCGCCGTAAGCAGATTGTTGAAGTCGTGCGCGATGCCGCCGGTGAGCTGCCCGATCGCCTCGAGCTTTTGTGCCTGGCGCAATTGCGCCTCGGCCTGCTCGCGTTCGGCGACCGCCTTGTTGCGTTCCGTATCGGCGACGGCCAACGCCTGATAGGCATTGAACTGGCGCGCCAGCAGCCAAAGGATAAGGCAGAGCGCAATGCTCGACAGCGCGGCGCCGACGATGATCAAAAACGTCGCCTGATACCAATCGGCGAGGATTTGGCCGACGCCCTTGCTGATATTGACGACAAGCGGAAAATCCTTGATCGGCATGGTCGCGACGAGGCGCGCCTGGCCGTCGAGCGACTTGGCAACTTCGTAAGTTACCGGCTGGCCGTCACGCAAAATCCCGTTGAACGACTGAATCTTGAAGACCCGGCCTATCGCATCCAAAGGCGGATAGCGGGCAAGCAACATTGCGTCGCGCCGCCACAGGCTGACGGCGCCATGGCCGCCGATCTCGAGGGTTTTGTAGAGATTTTCGAAATAAGCGAGGTCGATGGCGGCGACCACAAGGCCGAGAAACCTCCCGGTGGGGCTATCGACGCGCCGGGCAAGATAAATGGTCCAGGTGCCGTCGGCGTTGCGCTGCGGCTGGCTGAGATAGGGGCTGGAATTCGGCGCGTCCTGCAGGGACAGGAAATAATCGCTTGCCGCGACGTCGGTCTTGGGCGCCGGATGCGCGCTCGATGAATTGATCACGTCTCCGTCGGATCCGATCATGCTCACGGATGCGAGCTGCGAAATGCCCACGATCCGCGATTTCAGGAGCAGATAGGTCGTGGTATCGGATTCGAGCCGCGTAAACTCCTGCGGCCGCGTCACCCCGTCGAGCGCGATATCCTGCTGCAAACTCGTCAAAACAAGATCGACGCTTTGCAGAGCGCGATCGGTTTCCTCGGCGAGCAGCAGGTCGAGCGCAGTCAGCTCGCGACGTTCGTCATTCATGTCGCGCTGCCGGAAATCGCGAACCGTCATTCCGGCGCCGAGCCAGAGCAGCAGGATGAGCGCGACGCCACAGCCGAAGATGATTGGCGTGGGCTGAAGAAGCGCGCGCCGCCAGCCGTCTCGATGCGAGCCCCGATCTGGAAGCAAAGGCACTCCTCCTTTGACCCCAAATTCCGCATAAACGAGCTTAAGATCGTGAGCTTAACAGGACCGCGGCGGCAAAGGAAGAAAAAGCCGAGGTCTTCGATTTCCGCATGGCGCGAATTTCACCAGCGCAAAAGTGCGCTGCCCCAGGCCATGCCCGCGCCAATCGCCATCATCGCGATCAGATCGCCTTCTTTCAGCTTCCCGGCGCGATTGGCTTCGTCAAGCGAGATCGGCAAGGAGGCGCTCGACGTATTGCCGTAGCGGTCGATGTTTAGCCAACATTTTTCGCGCGGGATTCGTAGCCGATCCACGACCGATTCAACGATGCGCGCATTGGCCTGATGCGAGATGACGTGATCGATCGCGCCAGGCTTCAGGCCGTTCGCCGCGAGCGCTTCGAGCATGGCCTCGGGCAGGACGCGCAGGGCGAATTTGTAGATCTCCCGGCCGTTCATGGCGATTTTGTGCATATTCTTGGCAAGAACGTCCTTGGATTGGGGATAACGGCTCCCGCCGCCGGGAATCTGCAACATCGAAGCCGTCGAACCGTCCGAATGCAGATGCGCGGAGATGAAACCGCGCGCCGGATCGGGCGTCGGTCCCATCACCAGCGCGCCGGCTGCATCGCCGAACAGCACGCAGCTGCCGCGGTCGGACCAATCGACAAGGCGGCTGAGAATTTCCGCGCCCACGACCAACACGCGTTTGGCCTTGCCGGAACGGATGAACTGGTCGGCGATGCTGATGGCATAAAGCGAACCCGCGCAGGCCGCCGAAAGATCGAAGGCGAAGGCGCGCGTTGCGCCGAGCTTGGCCTGTACGAGCACTGCCGACGAAGGCATGGGCATATCGGGTGAGATCGTGCCGACGATGATCATGTCGAGCGCCGCCGGATCGGTCCCGGCCATGGCCAGCGCCTGCCTGGCCGCTTCGACCGCCATGTCCGACGTTGCTTCTTCGTCGGCGGCGATGCGGCGCTCCTTGATCCCGGTCCTCTCGGTAATCCAGGCGCTCGACGTGTCGACGAGCTTTTCGAGCTCCTGATTGGTGAGGATCCGCGACGGAGCATAAGCCCCCGTCCCCAGAACATGGGAATAGGTCAAGGTCATCGTTCCGTTCGCCGCCCGGCAGGTCTAAGCCGAAACGGACGGCACCGCAAATGGCAAAGGCTCAGGCTTATGCCGGCCTAGCATTTCCGTTGGCGACGGGCGATGGTGAATGTGGACGATTGTTGCGGATGCGGCAAATGCGGTCTCAGTGGCCGGCTTTGCCGCGCGCATCGGCGGAGGGTTCGGCGCGCAATTCATAGGAGCGGCGAAGCTGATCGATGGCGCCACGCGCGCCGCGCAAAGCCGCATTGCCGACGCGCGGCCGGAAACCGGCCAAAGTCCAATTGCTGCCGCCGCCCAAGGACGCGACACGCGGTTGGATGAGAATCTCGTCCACCCGCTCGAAACCTTCGCAGGACTTAAGCGCGCGCAAACATATTTCGCGCAACTCGGCGTGCGATCGCACTTCACGCTGCATCTTCAAGCCTCGTCATTGCACTGGCCCATGCCAGCCGCAAGATGAACGCCGTGCGGCGAAAATATGTTCCCTCAGCCGCGCCTCGCCGGGCCGCAACCTTTTGCCGCAAGGGCTTACGGCTTCGACTTGGGCATTTGCGGCTCGGCCTTTCTCGCCTTAAAGCTGCAACGCATTATGGCCGCGCGCGACGGCAGCGGACCTGCGGGGTTTTCGTGACGCCTGAGGAACTCCAGTCCCGTCTTCTTTATCGCGACGCTTTGCTGCTCGTCCTCGACAAGCCGGCGGGAATTGCCGTGCATAAGGGGCCGAAAGGCGGCGCGAGTCTCGAAGACGGATTCTCCGCATTACGCTTCGGGCTGCCGCGCGATCCGGCACTGGCACATCGGCTTGACCGCGAGACTTCGGGCTGCCTGGCGCTCGGTCGCCATCGCAAGGCGCTCGAACGTCTTGGCGCGCTCTTCAAGCAGGGCAAAATCGGCAAGTGTTATTGGGCCATCGTCGAAGGCGGCCCGCGTGAGGAGGAAGGCCTCATCGACCTGCCGCTGGGGCGCCTCGATGCGGCGCGCGGCTGGTGGATGAAAGTCGATCCATCGGGCGCCGGAGCGCGGACGCGCTGGCGGGTGCTCGGCAGGGACGACAAACGCGCGTTGCTTTCGCTGACGCCGCTGACCGGACGCACGCATCAGTTGCGCGTCCACTGCGCCGCCCTGGGCTTTCCAATTCTTGGCGACCGTATCTATGGCGCGGGCGCCGGGGCGGGCGAGATGTTGCAGTTGCATGCCCGCGCGCTCGAAGTGCCGCTCTACAAGAACAAGGATCCGCTGCGCGTCGAAGCGCCCGTGCCGCCGCACATGCGCGAGCACGTAGCCGATCTGTTGCGCGGCGCAGGTCAGAAGGCCGCGCCGCAGATCCTCACGTGAGGCGGCGCGGGCGGCGCGCCCGCGCCCGCAAAAAGGCGAGCTTGCGCGACAGTGCGCCGTGCTTTGCGAAGGTTTCGAACGTCTCTCGAAGCCTGCCCGCAATCGGCGCCAGCACCTGGCGGATTCTTTCCTTATAAGGCGCGAGGATCGCATGGGCGAGCGCCCGCACGCTCATGACCCAAGCATAGAAATGCGCGAACCATGGCATGGAGAGCAGCTTGCCGCGCGTCGCATCGAAGATGAAGGCCGCGACGCCGAGCCCGAAGACCTTGGCGGCGACGAAAGCGCCGACACCGTAGATGAGATGATGATGCGCTACGAGCCAAAGGCCGACGATCTTGAAAGGCTCGATCACCGCGACGGGGATGAGAAACACAAGCAAGATTAGCGGCGCCGGCAAGGCATTGACGGCTCGCGCCAAGGCCTGTTTGAGCGAATCCAGCGGAAGGCTGGCCACGATCCACTTCAAAAGATCGCGCAGCGCATCCCAAAGCCAGGCTTCAAAAAGAAAAACCGACGCCAGCACGAACCAAAGCGGCTGACTGACGGTCTTGACGAAATTTCGTCGCATGGCCGCTCCCTGCGCCGCGAAGGCGCCGGTTCTATGGCGTGCTCATCTCGAAGGCGGCAATCTCTTTGTTGCGCTCGGAATGCGCCGCGGCGCGGTGGTCCTTGGCGAGCGCGACATAGACGGACGGCAGGACGAAGAGCGTGAACAAGGTGCCGATCGACATGCCGGCGACGACGACGAGGCCGATCGAAAAGCGGCTCGCCGCGCCGGCGCCGTTGGCCAGGAGCAGCGGGATCAGGCCGGTCACCATCGCCGCCGTGGTCATGAGGATGGGGCGCAGCCGCACCCGCGCCGCTTGTTCGATGGCGGCGCGGCGGTCGAGGCCTTCCTTGATCTGCAGATCCCTGGCGAAGGCCACCATGAGAATACCATGCTTGCTGATGAGCCCGATCAAAGTCACGAGACCGACCTGGGTATAGATGTTTATGGTCGCCACGCCGAAGAAGAGCGGGACGAGCGCGCCGCTGATCGCCATGGGGACGCTGATCATGATGACCAGCGGGTCACGCAGGCTCTCGAACTGCGCGGAGAGCACGAGGAAGATGATGATGAGCGCGAAGAAGAACGTGTAAGCGAGCTGATTGCCTTCCTGCCTGAACTGGCGCGCGTCGGAGAGGTAATCGTGGCTGAAACCGGTCGGTAGAAGGTTCGCCTGATTCTCGAGGAAATCGACCGCCTGTCCCATCGACACGCCCGGCATCGGCACCGCCTGGAACGTCGCGGAATTCAGCTGATTGTAATGCGTAAGGGCGTTGGGTTCGGTGGCCGTGGAAATCGACACGACCGTCGACAGCGGAATCTGCTCGCCGTTCAGCGAGGGCACGTAATATTGCTTGAGCAATTCAGGCGTCAGCCGGAAGGTGCGCGGCACCTGCGGGATCACCTCGTAAGAGCGGCCCTCGAGGTTGAACCAGTTGACGTAATTGCCGCCCAGCATCAGCGCCAGCGTATTGCCGATCGTCTGCATGTTGAGGCCGAGATCGTTGGCCTTGCTGCGGTCGATGAAGATGCGCACCACCGGTTGGTTGAATTGCAGGTCGCTGTCGGCGACGATGAAGAGCCCGCTCTTTCGCGCCGCGCTCTTGATTCTCTCCATCTCCTCGAAGACGGTCGGAAAGCCCTCGATCGAGCTGATGACCATCTGCACCGGCAGACCGCCCGGGCCGCCCGGCAGAGGCGGCAGGTTGAAGGCAAAAGCGTTCAGCCCTTCGACCTTCGAGAGCTGCGCCTGAACGAGCGGCTTCAGCGTTATTGCCGAACGCTTGCGCTCGTTCCACGGCTTCAGCAGCATGCCCGAGATTCCTTGATTGGGAGACGGGGTTCCATTGACGACGAAACGCAAATCCGTCTCGGGGAACTGCTGGAAGACCTTGTCGAGCTTGGCGCCGTAATAATCGGCGTAATCCAGATTGGCGTATTGCGGCGTTTTGGTCAGCGCGAAAATGATGCCCTGGTCTTCTTCGGGCGCAAGTTCCTGGCGGCTGTGCTGGTAGAAGAAAACGACGAGGCCGAGGATGGTGACGGCGAAAAGCGCGGTGGCCGGGCGGTAGTCGAGCGAGCGGTCGAGCCTGCGTCCGTACCAGCGGGTGATGGCGCCGAAGACCTTGTCGATCAGCCCGGCGAACCCGCCGTGCAGCGTGGAACGCGACAGGAGGACGGAGCACATCATCGGCGACAGCGTGAGCGCGATGACGCCGGAGACGATGACCGCGCCGGCCAGCGTGAAGGCAAATTCCTTGAACAGCGAGCCGGTGAGCCCGCCGAGCAGGCCGATCGGCGCGTAGACCGCGGCCAGCGTGATCGTCATGGCGATCACCGGTCCGACGATCTCGCGGGCTCCCTGCAGCGCCGCCTGCACCGGCGTCTTGCCCTCTTCGAGATGCCGGTGGATGTTCTCGACCACGACGATTGCGTCATCGACGACGAGCCCGATGGCCAGCACCATGGCGAGCAACGTCAGGAGATTGAGGCTGAAGCCCATGGCGAGCATCATCGTGAACGCGCCGATGAGCGAAAGCGGGATGGTTACGACCGGAATGATGATCGAGCGGAAAGATCCGAGGAACAGGAAAATGACGACGATGACGATGGCGATCGCATCGATCAGCGTCTTCTCGACCTCGTTGATCGAGGATTGAATGAATTTCGTCGAATCGTAGGCGACGCGCATGCTGAGCGAGGGAGGCAGATTCCGCTCGATCGCCGGGAACAGTGCGCGCACGCCCTTGACGATGGCGAGCGGGTTGCCCTGCGGCGTCGCCTGCACGCCGATGAAGATCGCGTGCTGCCCGTTGAATGCGACGCTGGAATCCTCGCTTTGCGCGCCGAGTTCGACGGTCGCGATGTCCTGAATGCGCACCAGACCGCCGTCCTTGGCCTTGACGATCATGCGCTTGAACTCATTGATGTCGGTCAGATCGGCGTTGGTCGTTACGTTGGAGATCGTGTAATAGCCTTTGGTCTGCCCGGCCGCCGCCTGGAAATTGTTGGCTTGGATGGCGTTGACCACGTCGGAGGCGCTGACGCCGCGCCCCGCCATGCGAATCGGATCTAGCCAGAGGCGCATCGCAAAGGTCTGGCCGCCGAGAATGTCGGCGGACGCGACGCCGTCGACGGTGGCAAGCAGCGGCTGCACGACGCGCGTGAGATAATCCGAAATTGCCGAGCCGCTCAGCTCGGCGCTCGAGAATCCGATGTACATCACCGCGGTCGTCTGCCCGGTGGACTTTAGGATGATCGGATCATTGGCCGCTTTGGGAATTTGATATTTAACCTGGTTGACCTTGGCCATCACCTCGGTCAGCGCCTGGTTCGGGTCGAAGTTGAGCTTCATGAAGACTTGAATTGTGCTGACGCCCTGCACCGAGGAGGAGGTCATGTAATCGATGCCCTCGGCCGAGGCGACTGCCTGTTCGATGGGCGTCGTGATGAAGCCCTGCATCAATTCGGGCGAGGCGCCCGGATAGCTGGTCGTGACGGTGATCACCGTATTCGAAAGCTTCGGATATTGGCGGATCGGCAGGCTCGTGCCGCACTTGAGGCCGATCAGCAGGATGAGCAGGCTGACGACGAGCGACAGAACCGGGCGCTTGATGAAAATGTCGGTGAATGCCATGCCGGCCTCCGCGGCTCAGTAAGGGCCGGGCGCCGCCGAAATGGGCGGCGGCTGATCGGGGGAGATCGAGACTTCCGCGCCGCTCTGCAGCTTGAGCTGACCGACGGCGACGATCTTGTCGCCGGGCTTCACGTCTCCGCCGAGGATGACCACTTGGCCGTCGGCGCGCTCGCCGGTCTTCACGAAGGTGCGCAGCGCGACGAGCTTTGCCTTGCCGTCGGCGTCGGTCTGCGGCTTCACGACATAGACGGAATCTCCATACAGCGTAAATTCGATCGCGGTTTCCGGAACCGTCAGGACCGGCGGCAGGGGCGGCAGAAGAATGGTGGCCGTCGCGAACATGCCGGGCTTGAGGGCGTGGTCCTTGTTGTCGAGCGTCGCCTGGACGCGGACGTTGCGCGTGTCGGTCGAGATCTGCGGCTCGATGGTCGTAATCTTGCCTTCGAAGGTCCGGTTTGGGTAGGCATCGACGAGAATTCGCACCGTCTGCCCCACGCCGAGCACGGCGCTGTCTTTTTCCGTCACCGTGAAATTCACGTAGACTTGCGAGAGATCGGTCAAGGTGACGATCTGCGCGCCGGCGGCGAGAAACTGTCCAAGCTCGACATGGCGAACGCCGAGCTCGCCTGCGAAGGGGGCGCGGATCAGCTTCTGCGAAATGATCGCCTGCGTTTTGGCAATTCCGGCGAGCGCCTCGTCATAGACGGCCTGGTTCTGATCGACGGTCGCCTGCGGGCCGTATTCGCGCGTGGCGAGCGCCGAGGCACGGTCCAAAGCGAGTTTGGCGCCGCGCGCCTGCGCCTGATAGCTGGCGAGATCGCCGAGATCGGGATCGTCGTAGAGTTGCACGAGCGGCTCGCCGGCCACAACATGCGCGCCGGCTTCGAACATGATCTTCACCACGCGCCCGCTGACATCCGGGGTGACATCCACCTGATGCACGGCTTCGACGTCGCCGATGCCGGTGAGCAGATGCGGGAGCACGCGCATTTTCGCTTCGGCGACCGCGACCGGAATGGGCTGCGGGCGCATGTTGGCGAAGAACTGCGCGATCATGTGGTCGCGGAACGTGTTGAACCCCCAGAATCCGCCGACGAGCAGCGCCATCAGCAGCGCGACGATGACGAACCAGAGCCTGCCGCGTACCGGGCGCTTGGCGGCGGGCGCCTCGAAGGCCGCGCCGCGGGATCCGAGATCGGTTTCGCTCGAAATCGTCATGTCAGGCGCTTTCTAGAGAACAAAATTCGGAAAGCAGCTCGCGCGGCATTTCGCAATCGGCGTAGGCGGCGATCGCCGCGTCGTCGAGGCCAATGCCGCGCAGCAGAAATTCGCGCACTTCACGCTCGAATTGCGCCGGCGGCGGGAAGGACAAGGGCGGCACCCGCGGCAAAAGCGAGGCGGCCAGCATGCTGAGCGTATGATGCGCGAACCAGAAAAGATCGCGGGGCGAGGCCTCGCTCGCCCTGGCCTCGCCGGAGGCGATCGCCGCCTTGAGCGAGTCGATGAAGACCGGCGCGACGTGCTGCTCGACCTTGTCGAACAGGACCTGCGCGAATTCGCCGTCTTCGAGCTGGCTCGAAAGCACGAGCCGCAATTTCTCGTTGCGCTCGGCGGGGCCCGGCGTTCCGAAAAACCAGTTGATCATGCCGCGCATGAAGATGACGAGGGTCCGCGTCGAAGGCGCAAGGGCGCGCAGCCGCATAAGGCCGGGGTCGGCCTCGCAGACGTCGGTGAGAATGGCCGAATAGACGGCGGATTTGCTGGGAAAATGCTTGAACAGCAGGGCCTCAGAAATGCCGGCCGCATCCGCGATGCGCTTCGTCGTGGTGCCGGCAAAGCCGTTCTGGGCAAAAAGCGGCAAGGCGCAGTCGACGATCTGCTGGCGGCGCGAGTCGCGGGAGAGACGGGGCGGATTCATTGGCGTAAGTGATCACTTACTTACCAGCCTGTCAAGCTTGTTTGGCAGGCGCGGGCGCGGCCCCGCCCGCCCCCGGCTGCGCCGCCTCGCTTTCCTTCACCACCCCTGCCTGCTATCCCGCCGGGCATGCCCAAATTGGACAATATCCGCAATTTCTCGATCATCGCCCATATCGATCACGGCAAATCGACTCTCGCCGACCGGCTGATCCAGATGACCGGCGGCTTGCCGGAACGCGAAATGGTCGAGCAGGTGCTCGATTCAATGGAGATCGAGCGCGAACGCGGCATCACCATCAAGGCGCAGACGGTTCGCCTCGAATATCTCGCCAAAGAGGGGCAGACCTATGTCCTGAACCTGATGGACACGCCCGGGCACGTCGATTTCGCCTATGAAGTCTCGCGCTCGCTCGCCGCCTGCGAAGGCTCGCTGCTCGTCGTCGATGCAAGCCAGGGCGTCGAGGCGCAAACGCTCGCCAACGTCTACCACGCGCTCGA
>JASHVQ010000106.1 GCA_030044485.1 Methylovirgula sp.
AAGTCCGCTGACCGAAGTCGGCAATGCGATCACCCGCCTGGCGGGCGGCGATACGGGCATCAAACTCGTGCCGCGCGGGCCGCCTGAGTTCATCGACATTTCCGAAAAGTTGAACGGGCTCGCCGTCAACCTTGCCCGGGTCAATGCCGAAAACTCGCGACTCGTCCAGCAGATCATGAAGGTTCAGGAAGACGAGCGCGCGCAGATCGCCCGCGATCTTCACGACGAAATGGGACCGCATCTCTTCTGCATCCGCGCCAACGTGAGCGCGCTCGGCGAAAAGACGCCGGGTTTGAAGGACGTGAGCCGCACGGTCCTTTCGATCGGCGAACAGGCCGAGGCGATCCAGACGCTGCTGAGACGCCTGCTGCAACGCCTGCGGCCTACGGGTCTCGGCGAGTTGGGGCTTGCCGAGGCCTTGCGCGCGCTCGTCGCCTCGTGGCGCGCCGCCCATCCCGAAATCGCGGTCTCGCTTCAGGCCTCGGACGACTTTGCTTCGGTGGACGAAAACATCAGCCTGGCGATCTATCGGGTCGTGCAGGAAAGCCTCACCAACGTCTTCCGCCATGCCGGTGCCACCAAAGTCCATGTCTGCGTGGACTATGTCGGCTCCGATCCGGAGCTTGGGGCGGGGCGCGGCTTGCGGGCGCGCGTCGACGATAATGGCGTGGGCCTCCCGGCGCGGCTCGAAAAAGGACTGGGACTGACCGGCATGAACGAGCGCGTTCGCGCCTGCGGCGGCAGACTTAGCATCGAACCGCGCCCCGGAAGGGGAACGCGCATCGAGGCCGTTCTGCCGCTTGCGCCCGCGCCGGTCATGGAATCTGTCTAGCCTACATTCGCGCATTTTTGGGAATTCCTCCCGAGAGCTGCGCCGAACTTTGAACTTCGGCGAATGCCGCCGTGCGTTTACAAATTACGGTGCTGCTTGCGGCCTTGGATGCGGCTGTCGGGCCTGCAAGTCGGCGTTCCTCAATTGTCGTGGAAGCGGTGAGACGAGCTTGGCGTCGCTCATCTTGAGAACCTGGGTTACGCTCGAATTCGGCAATCACGAATATGATCACGTCAACGGATATGATCAGGTCGTGAATATAGTGACCGACGTCGTGCTCGGCCCCAACGAGCCCGGTTACAACCACGAAAAGTTCAGCGCGTTGATGGCCGAGATCCGGCCTTATCTGCGCCGCTACGACAAGGCCAACATCATCAGCAAGAGGATGTCGCCCGAGCGCGCCAATGCTTGAATGGAGTCACGGCTCACAGGCGCGCCGCGCGGTTGAGCCTGTCGAGCGCCCCTTGCAGAATGTAGGCCGCCGCCATGCGGTCGATCGCTTCGGCGCGTCTGGCGCGCGAGACATCCTGGCCGATCAGCGCGCGGGTCACGGCCGCCGTGGAGAGCCGCTCGTCCCAGAAGGCAAAGGGCAGCGACGTCAAGGCGCCGAGATTGCGCATGAAGGCGCGCGCCGATTGTGCCCGCGGCCCCTCGCTGCCGTCCATATTGAGCGGCAGGCCGACAATCAGAGCCCCGACGTCGAATTCCTCGGCGCGCGCCAATAATCTTCCGGCGTTGGCCGAGAACTTGCCGCTTTTGAGCGTTTCGAGGGGCGAGGCCAGGCGCCGCTCGACGTCGGAGAGGGCGAGGCCGATCCTCTTCGTCCCGAGATCGAGGCCCATCAGCCTCTGCCTTTCACCGAGATGTCCGGCCAGATCCTCGACTTTGGCAAGTTCCATGGATTTTCGGCCCAAGATCACGTCGAGGTCCGCCCGGACCTTGCCGTCGCCCCGGTTTCTCTCCATTTTCGGGACATCACAGCGGAGGGAACTTCATGAAACTCGTCTGGCTCGGCCATTCGGCCTTTCGCATCGAGACCGGCGGCGCGGTCATCCTCGTCGATCCGTTTCTGCGCGGCAATCCCAAATTCAATCTCGATTTTGGAACGGTGACCGCGGGCGCCACGCATATATTGTTGACGCATGGCCACGACGATCACATCGGCGACACGGTGGCCATCGCCAAAGCGACGGGTGCCGAGGTCATCTCCAATTTCGAGGTCTGCATGTATATTGCCGGGCAGGGCATTGGCAAAATAAATCCCGGCAATACCGGGGGCACGATTGCCTGCGGCGACTTCAACGTGAGCTTCACCCAGGCGCTGCATTCCTCGGCGACGATCGTCGACGGCAAGCCGCTCTATCTCGGCAATCCCATGGGGCTCGTCGTTGCGCCGCGGCAGGGCCCGGTGCTTTATCATATGGGCGACACCGATATTTTCTCGGATATGGCGCTGATCGAGGAATTGCATCGTCCGAAAATCGGGCTGGTTCCGGTCGGCGACCGCTTTACCATGGGCGGCAGGACGGCGGCCGAGGCGGTGCACCGCTATTTCCATTTCGAGGCGGTCGTGCCCTGCCACTACGGCACATTCGATCTTCTCGCCCAGGATCCGAGCGCCTTCGTCGCCGCCCTCGGCGGAAAGCCGCAGGCGCTCGTGCCGCGCATCGGGGAGGCGCTCACTTTTTGAGCATTGGCGCCGCGCATGCCGGCGCGCCCTTGCATTGCCGGGGGCGGCGCACGGATGTATAGGCTCGCTCCGGCCAGTTAAGGAGATTTCATGCCGGTCGACCAGGCCATTGTCCGCCGTATCGCGCATCTCGCCCGCATCGAGCTCGCCGCGGACGAGGTGGCGCACCTCGCCTGCGAACTCAACGCCATCCTCGCCTTCGTCGAGGAATTGGGCGCGGTCGATGTCGAAGGCGTCGAGCCCATGACCTCGGTCATGCCGATGCGCATGAAAGAGCGCGCCGACGTCGTTACCGAAGGCAATATCGCCGACGCGATCGTCGCCAACGCGCCGGCGACCGAGGATCATTATTTCATCGTGCCCAAGGTCGTCGAATAACGGCGCGGCCGGACGCAGCAGAGAACAGCCCGTGACCGATGTGACCGAACTTACCCTCGCCGCGGCGCGCGCTGCCTTGGTGAAGCGAGAAATTTCCGCCGTGGAATTGGCGCGGGCGCAAATCGCTGCGCTCGAGGCGGCGCGCGTGCTCAATTGCTACATCAGCGAGACACCTGAACAGGCGCTCGCGGCGGCGGCTTCGTCCGACGCGCGCTTGAAACGCGGCGAGGCGCGGCCGCTTGAAGGCATCCCCCTCGGCATCAAGGATCTCTATTGCACCAAGGGCGTGAAGACGACGGCGGGGAGCCGCATCCTCGAGAACTTCGTGCCGACCTACGAATCGACGGTGACCGCCAATCTTTGGCGGGACGGGGCGGTGATGCTCGGCAAGCTTAATCTCGACGAATTCGCCATGGGCTCGTCGAACGAGACCTCTTATTTCGGCCCGGTAATCTCGCCCTGGCGGCGGCCGGGCTCGAACGTCAAGCTCGTTCCCGGCGGCTCTTCGGGCGGATCGGCGGCGGCGGTCGCGGCTCGACTCTGTTATGGCGCAACCGCCACGGATACCGGCGGCTCGATCCGCCAGCCGGCGGCGTTTACCGGGACGGTCGGCATCAAACCGACCTATGGGCGCTGTTCGCGCTGGGGCATTGTCGCCTTCGCCTCGTCGCTCGACCAGGCTGGGCCGATCGCCCGCAGCGTATGCGATGCCGCGATCCTGCTGCGCTCCATGGCCGGCCATGATCCGAGAGACTCGACTTCGGTCGACCGGCCAGTGCCGGATTACATGGCCGCGGTCGGCACCTCCGTCAGAGGCAAGGTGATCGGCATTCCCAAGGAATACCGGCTCGACGGCATGCCGCCGGAGATCGATAAATTGTGGGGCGAGGGTGTCTCCTGGCTTAAGGCCGCGGGCGCCAAGATCGTCGAGATCTCGCTGCCGCATACGCGTTACGCCTTGCCCGCCTATTATATCGTAGCGCCCGCCGAGGCCTCGTCCAACCTCGCCCGCTATGACGGCGTGCGTTATGGCTTGCGCGTGCCGGGCAAGGACATCATCGATCTTTACGAGAAGACGCGCGCCGCGGGTTTCGGCAAAGAAGTACGGCGCCGCATCATGATCGGCACTTACGTGCTCTCGGCGGGCTATTATGATGCTTATTACGTGCGGGCGCAGAAGATCAGGACTCTCATCAAGCGCGACTTCGAGGCGGCCTTCGCCGCCGGCGTCGACGCGATCCTGACGCCGGCGACGCCCTCGGCGGCGTTCGGGCTCGGCGAGAAAGGCTCGGCCGATCCGGTCGAGATGTATCTGAACGACGTGTTCACCGTGACGGTGAACATGGCCGGCTTGCCGGGGATCTCCGTGCCCGCCGGCCGCTCGGCGGAGGGCCTGCCGCTTGCGCTTCAGCTCATCGGCCGCGCCTTCGACGAGGAGACGTTGTTCGGGCTCGCTTCGGCGATCGAGCAATCGGCGCCGAAGATAGAACCGCCGTCGAAATGGTGGACGTGATGACCACGCAGGGCAGGCCCTCGAAACTCATCAAAGGCGCGACCGGCGATTGGGAGGTGGTGATCGGCATGGAGGTCCATGCCCAGGTCGTCTCCAAGGCCAAGCTCTTTTCCGGCGCCGCGGCGGAATTTGGCGGCGCGCCGAATTCGCATGTCTCGCTTGTCGATGCGGCCATGCCCGGCATGCTGCCGGTCATCAATGAGGAATGCGTGGCCCAGGCGGTGCGCAGCGGGCTCGGCCTCAAGGCCAAGATCAACCTGCGTTCGCATTTCGACCGCAAGAACTATTTCTATCCCGACCTGCCGCAAGGCTACCAGATCTCACAATATAAGAACCCGCTGGTGGGCGAGGGGACGGTCAGCGTGGACGTCTCGCCGAGCGAGCGCATCGAAGTCGGGATCGAGCGCCTGCATCTCGAGCAGGATGCCGGCAAATCGCTGCACGACCAGTCGGCGACCGAGTCCTTTGTCGATCTCAACCGCGCCGGCGTCGGCCTCATGGAGATCGTCTCCAAGCCCGACATGCGTTCCGCCGAGGAAGCCAAAGCCTATATTACCAAGCTCAGGACTATCCTGCGCTATCTCGGCACCTGCGACGGCAATATGGAGCAGGGCTCGCTGCGCGCCGACGTCAATGTCTCGGTGCGCCGCCCGGGCGAGCCTCTGGGCACGCGCTGCGAGATCAAGAACGTCAATTCCATCCGCTTCATCGGCCAGGCGATCGAGACCGAGGCGCGCCGCCAGATCGGCGTCCTCGAGGACGGCGGCGTGATCGACCAGGAAACGCGGCTGTTCGATCCGAACCGCGGCGAAACGCGCTCCATGCGCTCCAAGGAGGAGGCGCATGACTATCGCTATTTCCCCGACCCGGATCTTCTGCCGCTCGAACTCGATCAGGCCTATGTCGACGCGCTGGCTGCGGCGCTCCCCGAACTGCCGGACGCGAAGAAGGCGCGGTTCATCGCCACGCATGGCCTGCCGGCCTATGACGCGAGCGTCCTCGTCGCCGACAAGGAGACCGCGGATTATTTCGAAGCGGCGGTTGCGCATGGCGCCAGAAGCCGCGATCCCAAGGCCGTCGCCAATTGGATCATGGGCGATGTCGCGGCCTACGCCAACTCCGTCGGTCTCTCGGTGCCGCAGACGCATCTGAAGCCGGCGCAGATCGCCGCTCTCGTCGATCTCATCGCCGCCGGCACGATCTCCGGCAAGATCGCCAAGGACCTGCTCGTAATCCTCATCGAAGAGGATAAGGACGGCGATCCCGCCGCCATCGTGGAAGCGCGCGGCTTGAAACAGGTCACCGATCGCGGCGCCATCGAGGCCGCAGTCGACGCGATCATCGCGGCCAATCCCGACAAGGTCGCGCAAGCGAAAGCCAAGCCTTCGATGCTCGGATGGTTCGTCGGTCAAGTCATGAAGTCGACGGGCGGCAAGGCCAATCCGCAAGCCGTCAATGATCTCTTGAAAGGGAAACTCGGCATTTGAACGGGGCCGCGAATCAGGCCCGGCGATTCGGCTGATTCGCGATTTGCGAGCTTTCCAAGCCTGTTTTGGCTTCGTTTCCGCCAATTTTTCCCTTGTCCCACAAAAATTTTTTAGGCTGCAAAGCGCGGCGCGCCCCAAGCGAAGCAGAGCCATGGTGGCGCGCGCATCGATCTGTCCAAAAACGGGACGCTGTCGATGCGCGCCGATGGCGACGATGTCGCGCAACGTCGATGCGTAAAGTTCTCACGTGCCAATGAGAAGAAGTCGCATGCGACCTGCGCGTGACGCGCAAGAACATTGATTGACTCAAGAAAAACAATGACTTTGCATAAGGATACGTGCGCGCATCGGGCGCTGCGCCGCGCATCGCATGAGGTCTCTTGCGCATCTTCGATCGCAGGCACGCAGCATCGAAGATGAGGCAACAAGCGCGGCGATCACTTCACCATCGCGGCCATACATCGACCGAAAATGCGCGGCCATGCAGCTTCGATAAAGGCCGCGAAACGCGTTATCGACGCGCGATTCCCATTCTTCTTACGCACGAAGCACTTGCACGACTGATTAACCGCGCTACGCTACCCACGCTTCTTGTCGGCAGAAACCCATCGCCGACGGAATAGCAGAGGGAACTTGATCATGGTGAAGGCTACCAAGAAGCGTAAACCCGCGAAGAAGGCGGCGAAGAAGAGCTCGAAGAAAAAGGCCAAGAAGAAGAGGCCAGCACTAAGAGCCGCGGCAAAGAAGGCGCTTAGAACGACGGCGCGCAAGTCGTCGTCTGCGAAGCGGAGGGCTCCCCATGCCCCGAAGCCGCAAGTGGCGCCGTTGCCGGAGTCGGTTTAACGCATCGAAGCAGGAGGACGGAGACGGCCAGTCTGGCCTTTCATGCGGGGCTTAGGCATGAAAGGGGTGCATAGGGTACCTATGCCTGCGCCGGTTGTCCCGCCTCCGTCTCATTCCTGAATCGTCCCGCCGTCTTCTTTCTAAGGACCGTCGCAGCCGGGAGCGCCTATCGCACCAAGCAAGTCTGGGCGAAGGTGTACCAGATCTTCTCGGTCGTCTCCCCGCGCGCCTTCATCTGTTGCCATTCGAGCGCGCATTCATGCATGCGGGCGCGCGTATAGGGCGGAAGCTGAAGCAGCTTTCCCGGAGTCCAGCCTGGCACTGCCGCATCCGCTCCGGTTCGCGGCGGCGGAGAGATGGTCACGGGGACCGGCTGCGCCGGAAGGCTCGATGGCCGGGTCGGCGGCGTCGGCGCCACATTGTCGGTATCCGGAGCTTGCGGCGCCTCGTCCTGTGCCAGAACCGCAACCGGCCCAAGCGCGGCGGCCGCGAAGGCAAGCGCCAATGCTGCGGCGCAAATCGCGCCACGCTCCACGCGCCTCTCCGAACCGCTTCCCGTCAATCGACTCTCCGACCTCGCCATGGGCCGCCGACAATGCCGAGAACTACGCCCGCATCATGGCACATGGAGATAGCAGGCTTGGATTCGGTACGAGTGCCCGCCGGGCCGCTCCATCTATTGCGGCGGAGGAGTGATGCCGAGAAGCGCCGCCAGTCCGACGACGAACATGCCAAGAGCCAACTCGAGTCCGACGCTGGCGCGTAGCCTGCCGATGTGAGCCGCGCCCTTGGGGGGCAGGGCAGCGAGCCGCGGCATGGCGACGAAGCGGTTGAAATAGGCCAAGGTCAACATGCCGACGACGAGGCAGAGCTTGGCGAACAGAACTTCGCCATAGCCGCTTTGGGCAAGCTTGCTTGGCGAGACCGCATGGAAGGCGACATTGCCCGCCCCGCTGACCAGGACCAGCGTCACGGCGCATAGGCCCATGAGCGAGAAGCGCGACAAGAGAGCGAGGCTGAGTTCGCGCCTCTCCCGAGGATCGAAGCGGCGGGTCTCGAGGAGCGTGAGGAAAAGCGGCACGAGGCCGCCAACCCAGGATGCTCCAGCCAGCATATGGGTCGCATAGACCACGATCATCAGCGCCCCGTAAGCGGTGGCGCCGCCTTCCGCGGCATGGCCAAGCCACGCCTGATCGACCAAGAGCAGCGCCGCGACCGCGGCAAAGGCGAAGAGCCGAACGCGGTTCGGGAGCCGCAAGACCGCGACGGCCGCCGCCGCGGCGAAGAGTGCCAAGCGCAGCATTGTCACCGGGCCGAACTGAGTCTCGAAGAAAAATGCCTGAAGCGTCGCCGGATCGACGACGTTCTCGAATCCGCCGGTCATGTTGGCGATGCTTGCGGCAAGCCATGCCAGACCGGAAGGAATCGCCGCGGCAACGGCGATCCGCAGCAGAAGAAGGGTCGCGCAGAAGCTGCGCGGAAAATCTCCGCCGCTTGCCGCCGACAGCCGCATATGGATCCAGAAGAACGAAGCCCCAAACAATATGAAGAGCGCCGCGAAGTGGATCCAGCGCGAAATGACGAGAATTTCGGTCATCGCCGTTCCACTAAGCCGACTCGCCGGCTCATTGCATATTCATTCCGCCCATCGCGCCGGATGGCGCCATGGCGCCCATGCTCGCGGCTGCCTTGAAGGGGACGCTCACCTTGCCGGCCTTCTGGAAATTCAGCGTCACGTTGATGACGTCGCCCGGCTTCACCTGGTGCTTCAGATCGACGAACATGATGTGATCGCCGCCCGGGTGCAGCGCCACCGTCGCGCCTGCCGGGATCGCCAGTCCGTTGGTCAACTCGCGCATCTGCATGACGCCGTCCTGCATTTTCATTTCGTGGATCTGCGTCTTCGCGGAGACATCGGATGTCGCCGAGACAAGTCGGTCGGGCGCGTTTCCGCCGTTGACGATGGTCAGATAGCCGACCCCGACGGTTGCCCCATTGGGCGTCGGCCGGGCAAAGGCATTCTCGATCTTCAAGGCGCCGACCGCGATGCTCGGGGCATCAGCGGCGAAAGCCGTCAGCGGCAAGCCGGCGACGAAAACGGCCAGCGCGGCACCGGCTAAAGAATGTTTCATGATGGTTTCCTTTCGGTCTCGCCAGGCTCTTGGCCCGCGCCAGGGCGCGGGCCGGATCGGGCTCTGCTCAGAGAATCACGGCGCCACCGTGAACTTATAAGTTCCTTGCGTGTGGTGCGTATCGACCGACACGACATGCCAGCTCACCAAATAGGTGCCGGGCTTCAGGGCCCTGCCGAGCTTGACGACGAGTTCGTTAGGGGCGGCGAGCGAGGGCTTCGAGACCGGAACCGACCCTCCTCCGTCCATGGCGACGCGCACGCCGGAAAAAGCCAGCACGACGTTCTCGGTGTAGAAGAGCTGCAAAACTCCCGGCGAGGCACTGACAGTGCCGCCAACCGGCGGAATTGCATGGTCGAGAAAGGCGTGCGCCGAAGCGGGCGTCGCCGCGAGAGCACAAGCCAAGGCCGCGATGGGAAGCGCGGTAGGTCGCGTCATAGGGAGTATGCGTTGCATGATCGTCCTCATGGGTTGCGAACTTCGGGGGGACTGAACAAAGGCTTGCCGATCGTGTCCGGCGCGATGTCGTCGAGGAAGAAGTCGATGATCGCCAAAGCGCCGACGTGTCGGCCGCTCTCTTCGTTGATCGGCACCTGCGCCATCACGCCGACCTCGAAATATTGGCCTATATAGTAGAGAGACGGTCCGACCACGCCGGTCGTGTCATAGGGCGAGAACATGCCCGGCACGTAAGGACCGATGTTCGATATGGGCGTGCTGAAGATGCCTTCGAACGCGGGAATGAGCTTGTTGACGAAGTCCGGCATCTGATGAATGAAGGAGTTCTCGTAAAGCAAGCTGTATTGCAGCGTCGCACCGTAGGTCAGCACGGTGGGATTCAAGCTCTGGTCGGCATTGATACTGACTGTCGGGATGGAGAAGTCCATCTCGCCGGTAACGGCGAAGGGACGGATCCAGTCCACGGGGACATCGCCAAATCCTTTGCCGATAAAGGCCTTCGACGTAACCGTCGTGAACGGCGTCGAAGGCAAGGAAGAACCTTGCGGACTGCCGGTATTGCCCCAATCGACACTCTCCGCCCCGGCGACGATGAATTCGTGCTCGGGGTTCTGATAGAAGACATACTTGGCTTCGGTATCGATGTTCGACCAACCCGCGGCTTGCGGGTTTCTCTGCCAGTCGTATTCGTTGCCGATGGTAAACACCAAGTCGGGTGTGATCGTCTTGTCGAATTCCCATCCGGCCGAATAGGTGATCGGGCCCTCCGTGCCGTCGGGATTGGATGTCGGCAAATAGGTGAACATCGGAAGAACCAGTTCATCGTTGACGCCGGGATCGTCGATCGTGAGCGTCGCCGGGAACACGCGGTTGCCGACGATTGTGTGAGCGGCTGCCGCGCCGATGCCGAGCAGCAGAGCGACTGCGGCGGCCGCGCCAAAAAGAATCTTCTGAGACATTGTATCCCCCAGTCTGAGTTAGGAGACGGCCGGGACGGCGACAACCCATGCGCTCCGGCGCACGGATGCATCGACGCTCAGGCCGCAACGCGCTTCGCGCCAGCGAAGCCGACCTGCTCAGACGGAGGGAGGACCGCGCGGCAGCGTGCCGGCGGAAAAGCGCGCCGGAGTCGGCGCGACGGGTAGGGCCTCGGGCGGCCGGATCGAGACGGAGACGAAGCTGTCGCTGCCGCCGACCGGGGGCGGCGCAAGCATCGCCGCCTTGCAATGAACCGCGCAATAGGGGCAATCGTGTCGGACCGGCCCCTGGTTAGGCGCGGGCGCCGATTTTTCGCCCGCAATCGGAGTATGGCAGATTGGAAATGCGCTCTGCGCCAGCGCCGCTTGGCCGGAAAACAACCCAGCGGTGCAGAGCCCGGCCGCGAATAGCTGCGCGTAAAGGCCAAGAATGGCGAGCAAAGCTGGAATTGTCCGGCGGACGTATATGCCGCCGGCTACGCTCTTATGGCCTCGTCCATGGCCTCGACCGAAGATGCGATGCAACATCGCCCTCCCTAACTTCCAGCATATCAGCGGGACCTGCTCCTGCAAAGGCGGCGTCGTCATCGGACTGCAATATGGCGCGCCTGTTTCGCCGTCATTTTCGAAGGAAACTTGCGATAATTTGCCTCACGGACTAGGAAGGATTGTTCTTAGCCGTTGGGGGAGAACATGGTCGCAAAAAGCGTTTTGATCGGCTTGGCCGCTGTTTTCATTTTGGGCGGAAGCACGGCTTTTGCCTGTCAGGGCAAGGCCAACGCCGCGCTCGACGAGAATTTCCAAAAGCCTGACGCGGGCTGGGGCAAGATCGGCGACGACGTGTTCTCGACGAGCCCGCAGGGTCTCGTCATCAAGTCGAAAGCCGGCAGCAACAGCTGGATCTACAATTCGAACTACACATTGGACGGAACGGATTTCTGCGCCCAATTTACGCTACCGGCGCAGATGCCCACACCCGCCGACCGTCACACCGTCGGCGACGCCGGCGTATTGTTCTGGCTGAAGGACAATCTGAATTTCTATGTCGCAACAGTGGGCGCCGATGCGTCGGTCGGCATTTATCGGCTCATCAACAACAATTGGTCGACGATCTACGGGCCGACGCCGACCACGGCGTTCAAGACCGCTCCCGGCACGACGAATGAGATCGAAATCCAGGTCAAAGGCAACACGGGGACTTTGATCGTCAACGACACGCCGGTGACGACCTTCCACGGGCAGGCGCCGCCGAACGGCGGTTCGCCCGGCGTCTATGTCGAAAGCGCCGACAAGTCGGTGACGACTTGGGTCTTCCCGCGCGTTCAGCTCTATTAGAGCCGCCCGCCCATTGGAGCTGCCGGCCTCGCCGCCGAGCGCGGCAGGAGAGGTTGTGG
>JASHVQ010000107.1 GCA_030044485.1 Methylovirgula sp.
ACATGCCGGTCGTCGTGCTCGCACCGCGCGATGCGGTCTATGAGAAGACCTTTTCCAATATGCAGGAAGTCGCGGCGCGCGGCGGCCGGCTCATTTTGGTGACGGATAAAGGCGGCGCGGCCGACATTGGCGAGGACGCGGAATCGGTGATCGTGATGCCGGATATGGCGTCGGATTTCGCCGCGATCGTCTATGCGCTGCCGCTGCAATTGCTTGCTTATCACACGGCGGTCTTGATGGGCAAAGACGCCGACCAGCCGCGCAATCTCGCCAAGAGCGTGACGGTCGAATAGGCCTTTGCCTTTCCGGCGGCTCGGCTTTAAACCCCACGAACCGCTGTCCTGAACCCCCGCTCATGCGCCTCTCCCGCTACTTCCTGCCGATCCTGCGCGAGACTCCGAAAGAGGCCGAGATTCTCTCGCATCGTTTGATGCTGCGTGCGGGAATGATCCGCCAGGAAGCGGCCGGCATCTACGCTTGGCTGCCGCTCGGCTTGCGGGTGCTGCAGAAGGTCACGCAGATCGTGCGCCAGGAAATGGACCGGGCGGGAGCAATCGAACTTTTGATGCCGACGCTGCAACTCGCCGACCTGTGGCGTGAGACCGGCCGCTACGACGCCTACGGGCCGGAGATGCTGCGCATCAAGGATCGCCACGCGCGGGAATTGCTTTATGGGCCGACCAACGAGGACATGATCACCGAGATCTTCCGCGCCTATGTTCACAGCTACCGCGAATTGCCGAAGATCCTCTACCACATCCAGTGGAAATTCCGCGACGAGCAAAGACCGCGCTTCGGGGTCATGCGCGGCCGCGAATTTCTGATGAAGGACGCCTATTCCTTCGATGTCGACGAAGAAACGGCGCGCCGCTCCTATCAGCGCATGTTCGTCGCCTATCTGCGCATCTTCGCGCGCATGGGGCTCAAGGCCATTCCGGTGCGCGCCGAGACGGGACCGATCGGCGGCGATCTCAGCCACGAGTTCATCATCCTCGCGGAGACCGGCGAATCCGGCGTCCATTGCAATGCCGATATTCTCGACCTGCCGATCCCCGACGAGAAGATCGACTATGACTCGAATCTCGCGCCGATCATCAAGGATTGGACGCGGCTCTATGCGGCGACCGACGACGTGCACGATCAGGCGCGGTTCGAGCGCGAGACGCCGCCCGACAAACGCCTCAGGAAACGCGGCATCGAGGTCGGCCAAGTCTTCTATTTCGGCGACAAATATTCGAAGCCGATGCGCGCCCTGGTCACCGGGCCCGACGGGATCGAGCGTCCGGTCATCGGCGGCTCCTACGGAGTTGGCGTCTCGCGCCTCGTCGGCGCGCTGATCGAGGCGAGCCATGACGAGGCGCGGCGGCACGTGGCGGAGGCCTATCTCGAAGCGCGCGCCGGCGAATTTGATCCCGCCGCGCGCGAGACCCTGATTGACGAAGCCCTGGCGGTGATCGAAAGCCCGGCGCTCGCCGCTCTGTTTGGCCCCGATGCGCGAAGCGAAGTCTCGGTGGTTGGCGAGATCGCGGGACCCGGCGGACAGGGCCGCAGCGTCAGCGGCCAAGTCGACCGCCTCGTCGAGACCGAACATGAGGTCATCGTCGCCGACTACAAGACCGGCCTGCCGCATGAAGCGGACCTAACCCCGCCGGCCTATCGCGCGCAGATGGCGCTCTACCGCGCCCTGCTCGCGCCCCTTTGGCCCGGCAAACGGCTGCGCATGTTGCTCATCTGGACGGCGGGACCGAAGGTCGTGGAGCTTGGCAAGGCCGAGCTCGATGCGGCGCTTGCAACATTCTTCTCCGAGCCGCTCTCGGCTTGACGCCCCGTAGCCTGCTTCTTACGTTGAGCTTGTTCCCGCGGGAATCCGTCCCGGCGGCAAACCCATCAAGAGGCGCCCATGGCCACGAAGAAAGTCACCGATGCCACGTTCAAGTCCGAGATCGAGGGCTCGAGCGTGCCGGTGGTCGTCGATTTCTGGGCCGAATGGTGCGGCCCCTGCAAGATGATCGGTCCCTCGCTCGAAGAGATCGCCGAGGAGCTGAAGGGACAAGTGACGATCGCCAAGCTCAATGTCGACGAGAATCCGGGTATCGCCGGAGCTTTCGGCATCCGCAGCATCCCGACCTTGCTGCTCTTCAAGAACGGCAAGATGACCTCGTCGAAGATCGGCGCCGCCCCGAAGGGCGAATTGAAGAGATGGATCGCCGCCGAGATCTAAAGCCGCAGGCACGTGTGGGCCTGACAAGGGACCTCGCAAGAGGTCCTTTTGCTTGGGCGCTCGCTTCGGCATAGATGAGCCGCCATGGCCTACGCCGTCAAAGAGATCTACCGCACATTGCAGGGCGAGGGCGCGCAGGCCGGCCGCGCCGCGGTCTTCTGCCGCTTCGCCGGCTGCAATCTTTGGTCGGGACGCGAGGCGGATCGCGCCAGCGCGCAATGCAATTTCTGCGACACGGATTTCGTCGATACCGACGGGCCGGGCGGCGGGCGTTTCGATGATGCGGCGACCCTGGCCCGGGCGATCGCGCGCACTTGGGAAGGCCGGCGCGAGCGCGCCTTCGTCGTCTTCACCGGCGGCGAGCCGCTGCTGCAGCTCGATAAGGCGCTGATCGCGGCGATGCATGCTTCGGGCTTTTCCTGCGCGGTCGAGACCAACGGCACGCTGCTGCCGCCCGAAGGCCTCGACTGGATCTGCGTCAGCCCCAAGGCGGGCGCGCCCTTCGTGCTGCGCGCCGGCGACGAGCTGAAGCTTGTCTTTCCGCAGCCGGGCCTCGACCCGCGGGGGCTCGAAGGGCTCGCTTTCGATCACTTCTTCCTGCAACCGATGGATGGGCCGGAGCGCGACGCCAACACGCGCGCCGCCGCCGCCTATTGCCTCGCACATCCGCGCTGGCGGCTGAGCCTGCAGACGCATAAGTTCATCGGCCTGCCGTGAGGCTGCGAGGCGAAGATCAGCGATGAAGATCACCCAGGCATTTTCTTTCGAAGCCGCGCATTTCCTGCCGAATGTCGCCGCAACGCATCGCTGCCGCGCCATGCACGGCCATTCCTATCGCGTCGAGCTGCGGCTCGAAGGCCCGGTCGATCCCAAAACCGGCTTCGTCGTCGATTTTTTCGCCATCGAACAGGCGGTCGAGCCGCTGCGCGCCAGGCTCGACCATCATTGCCTCAACGAGATCGAAGGACTCGAGAACCCGACGGCCGAAAACATCGCGGTCTGGATCTTCGCGCGTCTCAAGAAGACGCTGCCGCAGCTTGCCGCGATTACCGTCTACGAGACGAAGGATTCCTTCGCCGAATATGAGGGCAAGTGAACCTTTCCCCTTGCAGATAGGACACGCGATGACCTTGATTTTCAATGAAGGAAAAGTTTGCGATGCGGTAATTCGTGTGTTGGAAGCTCGCGAAGGCCAGACGCGCAAGGACGTTCGCTTTCCGGAACAAGAGCAACACGCCGCGCCGGTAGAGCTTGCATGCAGAATCGGCAACCAATTGTTTGCGATAGAGCATACTGGAAT
>JASHVQ010000108.1 GCA_030044485.1 Methylovirgula sp.
CTCGGCAAGTCGCTCAACATCGCCGTGCACGACCATCTCATCATCGGCCGTGAAGGATTTGCGAGCTTCAAGGGCCTGCAGCTCATCTGAGAGCGCCGGGGCGCACGCAACTCGGCATGCCAATGCGCGTTTTGTTCGCGCGATAGTTGTAGAAATAAGCGTGAATTAAGTCGCTCCTTGGCGGCAGTCGGCGGGCATCTTCCAACATTCGGTTAAGATAGGGCTGATAGATTCGCGCCGGCTCGCATGCAACGCGGCGCCTGCGAGGCTCGGCATTTCGGCATGGATCGAAGCGCGATGCGAAGCCGGCGGATCGAAGCGCGTCGCGAAAGTCTCGAACATGCAAGTTTCTGATTTCCTGCATTTCGGCTTTGTGCGGCGTTTCAAGTCGAACGCCAATCATTTCGACTTGCCTTCCATCGTGATCTGGAGCGTGGCATATGCCGCGACCACGATCCTTTTCCTGCTCCTCGGCGTCCGCCTTGGCGCCGCCGCCGCGCAGCAAAGGCTGCCCTTCCTGTCGCTCAAATTCCTGGCGGCGGCGATCAGCGATCCCGCCAATATTCTTCTGGTGGGCTCGGCGCTGCTGTTTCGCTTCGGCATGGCGGCGCAGGCCTATCGGGTGGTGAGCCGCCTTTCGGAGAGCGAGGCCAAGGCCAAGCAGGTGGCGGGTCACGATGTGCTGTGCGGTCTTCCCAACAGGTTTCTGTTCAACGAGCTTGTCGATGCGGAGATCGCGCGCTGCAAACGCAAGCGCTGCCAATCCGCGCTCTTCTATCTCGACCTCGACAATTTCAAGCAAACCAACGACTCGTTCGGTCACGAGGTCGGCGACCGTTCCATCGTCGCGGTGACGGAGCGGCTCGGCAAGGTGCTGCGCAGCGGCGATCATTTCGCGCGCCTCGGCGGCGACGAATTCGCGGTGCTGCAGACCGACATCGCCGATCCGCGCGATTGCGCGCGGCTCGCGCAACGCATGCTCGATGCGATGAGCACGCCGTTCGACGTCGCCGGCCAGCATGTCTTCATGGGCACGTCGATCGGCATTGCGCTCTGTCCGCAAAATGCCGCGACGCGCCAGGAACTGATGCGCCAAGCCGATCTCGCGCTGTATCGCGCCAAGCAGGCGGGGCGCAACCGCTACGCCTTTTTCGAGGCCAAGATGGGCGAGGAATTGCGGCTGCGGCAGAACGCCGAGGACGAGCTGCGCGCCGCCATCGAGAACGACGAATTGGCCATGCTTTACCAACCGATCATGTCGGGCGACGGCGACAGGATCGTGAGCGTCGAAGGCCTGGTGCGCTGGCAGCACAAGACACACGGCCTGTTATCGGCCGATAGTTTCGTCAGTCTCGCCGAGGACCGCGGGCTCATCGTTCCGCTCGGCGAATGGGTCATGCGCCACGCCTGCAGGGACGCCAAACGCTGGCCGGAACTCAAGGTCGCCGTCAACGTCTCGCCGGTGCAGTTCCGCCAGAAGGATTTCGTGGCGAGCGTCGAAAAGATCCTCGCCGAAGCCGGGATCGAGCCGCATCGCATGGAGCTCGAACTCACCGAAGGCGTGATCATTTCCGACGCCGATCTGGCCGAGCGCTCGATGATCGATCTGCGGGCTCTCGGCGTCACCATGGCGCTCGACGATTTCGGCAGCGGCTATTCGAGCTTGATCTATCTGCGCCGCTTCGCCTTCGACAAGATCAAGATCGACCGCTCCTTTCTCGAGTCGATGGAAATGACCGGAGAGAGCGCGATCATCGTGCAGTCGATCGTGGCGCTGGGCCGCTCGCTCGGACTTACGGTCACCGCCGAAGGCATCGAGACGGTCGAACAGGCGCGCTTTCTGGAAAAGCTCGGCTGCGACGAACTGCAGGGCTTCCTTTTCTCCGAACCGGTCTCGGCCGAGGAAATCGACGCCAAGCTCGCCCTGCAAAATAAGTTTGCACCGCGCCCCGCCCGTTCGGTCGCTTAAGGCGTCAGTGAAATCTGAATTCGGCGCCGAAGCTGTTGATCTCGGCCGGCTTGATCAGCCGCGCGTGGCCGATGCGAACGCTGTGCAGAGGACCGTCGAGCTTTTCCCGCCAGAAGGTCAGAAACCTCATCAGGGTGGGGAAATAAGGCGCGATGTCGTAGTCCTGCCAGACGTAGCTTTGCAGGAAAGCCGGATGATCCGGCAGGCGGTAAAGGATTTCCGCCGTCGTCAGGCCATAGCCGGCGAGCTGACAGGAGAGGTCATGCGAAGGCCGAAGCATGTTCCTCATGTTCATTAGGCGACTTCATTCGGCGACCCCCAGGTTCCTGGCATTGCCGATCCGGGCGCTACGCCGATTGCGACCTATTATGGTTAACGAAGTTTTACCGGCGTTCGTCGCAGCTCCCAATCCAAGACCTGACGCGCGCGTGGCGGCCGCCGCAGAGACCGCCGGGCGCGCGGGGCAACTCACAATTCATGCCGGCTGTCCGCGCGCCGCCGGTCTCTTGTGCATCGCCTGGTCGGGAAAGGCCGGCGGTTCCGGGAACCGCCGGCCTCG
>JASHVQ010000109.1 GCA_030044485.1 Methylovirgula sp.
ATCTGGCTTGCGTCGACGTCGTGCTGCTGCGGCAGGATCCTCCCTTCGACATCGCCTACATCACCTCGACCTATTTGCTGGAACGCCTGCCGCCCAACGTCCTCGTCGTCAACAACCCGGCGGCGGTCCGCAATGCGCCCGAAAAGCTCTTCGTGATGCAATTTCCGCAATTCATGCCGCCCACCCTGATCACGCGCAGCAAGGCGGCGATCGAGGCGTTTTTGGAAGAGCACGGCGAGATCGTGATGAAGCCGCTGCACGGGCACGGTGGGGCGGCCGTCTTCAAGGTGACCCGCAACGACCCGAATTTCGGCCCGCTCTACGATCTTTTCGCGACCTCCTTCAAGGAAGCCTGGGTCGTGCAGCGCTTCCTGCCGCAGATCGTCAAGGGCGATAAGAGGATCATGCTGATCGACGGCATGGCCGCCGGTGCCGTCAACAGGCTGCCGACCGGCAGTGACATTCGCGCCAATATGGTGCGCGGCGGGGCGGCGGAACCCGCCGCCCTGACGCCCCGCGAAAAAGAAATTTGTGCGGCGATCGGCCCGGAGCTGAAACGCCGCGGGCTGCTGCTCGTTGGCATTGACGTGATCGATGGCCATCTTACGGAAATCAACGTAACTTCGCCGACCGGCATAAGGGCGATCCGCAAGGTCGGCGGGCCGGACTTGGCCGCCGCCACGTGGAATGCCATCGAAACGAAAATCGGCCGCCGCTGACCGGCCGTCCAAGAGCTTTAAGAATTTCCGTCTAGTTTGCGCTCCAAGCAATTTAGATTATCGGCAGGAAACCGATTCGCATGACAATGACCGACATCGCCCCCATCTTGGAAAGGCCCACGCGCCGCAACGCGGCGCTCACGCCGGCGCAATTGTTCAACCGCGCCGAGATCGCCCGGGCGATCGCCAAGGCCCAGGCCGGCGGCCTGCGGCGCGAGGAATTGCGCCGCCATGCCGTCGATCTTTTCCGGCGCGGCCTGGAAGCGGGCCGGGCGCGGGCCCGCGAGGTCTTCGAGGCGACGAGCGGGGGGCTGGCCTGCGCGCAAAATCTGGCGGTGCTCGAAGACGAGCTCATCCGCGCCCTCTATGACTTCGTCGTCACTCATTTGCGGCCGCCGGTCGGCGGCCGGCCGGCGCGGCTCGTCGTCGCCGCCGTCGGCGGCTATGGCCGCGGCACGCTGGCGCCGGGATCGGACATCGACCTTTTGTTTCTTTTGGGCGCCGACAAGGACGAGTTCGGCGAGCAAGTGGCCGAGGCCATGCTCTACCTCATCTGGGACCTGCGCCAAAAGGTCGGCCATTCGACGCGCTCGGTCGCCGAATGCCTGCGTCAATCGAAGAGCGACATGACGGTGCGCACCGCGCTCCTCGAGGCGCGCTTCATTCTCGGCGACGAAACCTTGTTCGAGAACATGCGGGCAAGCTTCGAAAAGGAGATCGTGCATCATAATCCGCGCGATTTCGTCGCCGCCAAGCTGGTCGAGCGCGATACGCGCATCTCGCGCGCCGGGCGCTCGCGCTATCTCGTCGAGCCCAACGTGAAAGAGGGCAAGGGAGGCCTGCGCGATCTCAACACGCTGTTCTGGATCGCCAAATACGTCTACCGGGTGCGCGAGGAATCGGATCTTGTCGAAGCCGGCCTCTTCACGCCGCGCGAATACCGGCTGTTCCGCCGCTGCGAGGAGTTTCTGTGGAGGGTTCGCTGCCATCTGCATTTTCTCACCGGACGCGCCGAGGAGGTTTTGAGCTTCGACGTGCAGCGCCCGGTCGCCGAGAAGCTCGGCTACGTGAGCCGCGGCGGCCTCGCCGGCGTCGAACGTTTCATGAAGCATTACTTCCTCGTCGCGAAGGACGTCGGCGATCTGACGGCCGTCGTCTGCGCGGCGCTCGAGGAAAACCAGGCAAAGCCCGCCGCGGTTCTCGACCGTTTTTCGCTCGATGCGCAGCGTCACGGCGGCGGACTGCGCAAACCCGGCTTCGCCATCGAAAAGGGCCGCATCACCGTCGCCGGCCCCGAAGTCTTCAGCCGCGACCCCGTCAATCTCATCCGCCTCTTCTGGATGGCCGACCGCAATGGGCTTGCGATCCATCCCGATGCCAAACGGCTGGTTATCGCGGCGCTGAAATTGATCGATGCCAAGCTGCGCGCCGATGCGGAAGCCAACCGGCTCTTCCTCGATATTCTGACCTCGCGCAATTCGCCCGAAGTCGTGCTGCGCCTGATGAACGAATCCGGCGTGCTCGGCCGGTTCATTCCCGAGTTCGGCCGCATCGTCGCGCTGATGCAGTTCAACATGTACCACCACTACACGGTCGACGAGCATTTGTTGCGTGCCGTCGGCAACCTCGCCGACCTGGAAGCGCAACGCCTGCGCGAAGAACATCCGCTGGCGAGCGTGCTCATGCCCTCGATCGAGAAACGCCGGGCGCTCTATGTCGCTCTCTTCCTGCACGACATCGCCAAGGGCCGCACCGAGGACCATTCGGTCGCCGGCGTCGCCGTGGCGCGCCATCTCTGTCCGCGCCTGGGGCTCTCTGCGGCCGAGACGGAGAGCGTCGCCTGGCTCGTCGAGAACCATCTCATCATGTCGGATACGGCGCAGCGCCGCGACCTCGGCGACCGGCGCACCATCGAAACCTTTGCCGCCCGCGTCCAGACGCTCGAACGGCTGAAAATGCTGCTCATTCTCACCGTCTGCGACATCCAGGCAGTCGGCCCGGGAGTGTGGAACGGCTGGAAGGGAGAGTTGCTGCGCACGCTTTATTGGGAGACGGAAGTGGTTCTCGCCGGCGGCCATTCGGCGCGCGAGCGCACCTGGCGCGTCGATCGCGCCAAGGCGGAACTGCGCGAAAAGCTCGCCGGCTGGACGGATCTCGACTTCGAGGCCTACGCGGCGCGCCACCAGCAGGCCTATTGGCTGCGGGTCGATCTGCCGCGCAAGGTGAAACACGCCAAGCTGCTCAACATGACGGAAGTCGAGCTCGCCGCGCCGGTCATCGACATTGCGACCGACGCCTTCCGCGCCGTGACCGAGCTGACCGTCGTGGCGCCCGACCATCCGCGTCTTCTGTCGGTCATCGCCGGGGCTTGCGCGGCGGCGGGCGCCAATATCGTCGATGCGCAGATCTATACGACCAACGACGGCCTGGCGCTCGATACGATCTTCGTGTCGCGCGGCTTCGATCGCGACGAGGACGAGATACGCCGCGGCGAGAGGATTGCGCTCGCGCTCGAGCGCACCTTGCGCGGCGAGGTCCGGCTCGGCGATCTAATCGCCGCCAAAGGCCCGCCCAGCGAGCGCCACACGAGCTTCGAAGTCCCGCCGGAAGTTTCGATCGACAACGAGCTTTCCAACAAATTCACGGTCATCGAAGTATCGGGTCGCGACCGGCCCGGTCTGCTCTACAGCATCACCACGATCCTGTCGGGGCTTAATCTCAACATTGGCTCGGCGCATATCGCGACTTTCGGCGAAAAGGCCGCCGACGTCTTTTATGTAACCGATCTGATGGGCGCCAAGATCGTCGCCGCGGCTCACAAGACCGAAATTCGGCAGAAATTGCTTGCCGTCTTCAATCCCCCCGCGGCCGCCGCCGCCCAAACCGAACATTCCGCCTGAGAGCGGACAGCTTGATTTCCGCGGGCTCCGACCTGATATCGACGGGGAACGCCCATACCGCGGCCCGGTACGGGCACCTCTGAATGCCCCTGGCCTGAATGCCCTAGTCTGAATGCCCCTACGTGAGATGAGCAGCGGATCAAACATGCCCGAGGCCAAATCGACCGAAAACGCCGCGCCCATGGTGGACCCAGAAACGCTCGACGCGAGCCCCGAGGGAACCGATCCCGGCGCGACCGTGCAGAACCTGCAACGCGAAAACGCCGAACTCAAAGACAAGTTGCTGCGCGCTTTGGCGGATGCCGAAAACCTGCGCCGGCGCACCGAGAAGGAAGTTTCCGACGCCAAGCTCTATGGCGTAACCGCCTTGGCACGCGACATTTTGGGCTTCGCCGACAATTCCCGCCGCATTGTCGAAAACCTGCCGCGCGAGCTGCGCGAGAGTTCCGAGCCGGCGATCAAGACCCTCATCGAAGGAATCGAACTCACCGAACGCGACTTTCTTTCGCGTCTCGCGCGCCACGGGATCAAAAGAATCGAGGCGCTCGGCGCAAAGTTCGACCCCAATTTTCATGAAGCTTTGTTTGAAACTCGCGACGAAACGTTGCCTGGCGGCACAGTGGTGAAAGTCGTCGAGGACGGCTACCGAATCGGCGATCGCGTGCTGCGTCCGGCGAAAGTCGGCGTGTCGCGGGGCACGGGCAAGGCCAAGGCCTAGAGGCGCGGCGGCGCTAACCTTCTAAAATCTTCAGCCGTTCGCACTTGCGGTCTGCCATCCGGGCGGCGGCGTTCTTCAGCGGCTTGGCTTCGTGACGCGCCGCAAGGTGAGATTTATGCGGTTGCCATTGAGCAAGGCCGAAGATCCCTGAATGACGCGTGCCACGCCGTGATAGGCGAGGCGCGCCCGCCCGCCAAGGAGGAGCGCATCGCCCGAGCCAAGCTCGAGGCTCAGCGTCGGGCCGCCGCGCGTCGTACCGCCGCAACGAAAGATGCAGGAAGCGCCCAGAGACAGCGAGACGACGGGCGCCTCGAAATCTTCTTCGTCCCGATCCTGATGCAGGCCCATGCGAGCCTGCGGCGTGTAGAAGTTGACGAGGCAGGCCTCAGCGGCGTGCGGATAAGCGCCGAGCTCTCGCCAGGCGCGCCGCGCGAGCGGCGGGATTTCCGGCCAGGGCTCGCCCGTTGCCGGATGGCGCGGCTGATAGCGATAGCCGCGGCGGTCCGAAACCCAGCCGAGCGCCCCGCAATTCGTCATCTTTACCGAAAATGGCTTGCCGCTGCGCGGCATGCACGGCTGGAACAAGGGCGCCGCGGAAATCGCCGCTTCAACATCGGCGATCAGCGCCCGCTGTTCGGGGGGACTGAGATATCCCGGAACATGCAGCAGGCCGTTGTCGTAGCGGCGCGGCTGCGGGCGAAGGTCGAGCCCGCTTAGGATGGCAAAATCTCCCGAGACTCGACCGTGGAATCGGCCTTGAGCCGATAGACGATTCCGCCGCCGGTTTCGATTTCCGCGCCGGGCACCGTCTCGGGCGTCAGTCGGTCGAGGACCATGAGAAGGGCGCGCAACGAATTGCCGTGGGCGGCGATGAGGACGCGCTCGCCGCGCAACACGCGCGGCAAAATCTCGTCGCAATAATAGGGAAGCACACGCGCAACCGTGTCTTTCAGGCTCTCGCCGCCCGGCGGGCGAACTTCGTAGGAGCGCCGCCACAGGCGCACCTGTTCCTCGCCCCATTTGCCGCGCGCTTCGTCCTTGTCGAGTCCGGAAAGGTCGCCATAGTCGCGCTCGTTCAAAGCTTCGGTGCTGAACGCCGGCAAATCTTTCTGGCCGAGTTCGGCGAGGATCAGGTCGAGAGTTTTGCGGGCGCGCGCGAGCTTCGATGTATAGGCACGGTCGAATACCAATCCCTTGGCCTTAAGCGCCCGCCCGGCGGCGCGCGCCTCCTCAATGCCGCGCTCGGTGAGACCCGGATCTCTCCAGCCGGTGAAAAGATTCTTCAGGTTCCATTCGCTCTGGCCGTGCCGCACAAGCACGAGAAGGCGTTGCATGGATCATCCTTCCGCGACGGCAGAGGCGAGCACGTCGGCCATAGTGTAAAGGCCGGGCTTCTTGCCGCGTCCCCAAAGCGCGGCATGCAGCGCGCCGCGCGCGAAGATTCCACGCTCCTCAGCCTTGTGGACGAGTTCGAGCCGCTCGCCGGGTCCCGCGAAGATCACCGCATGTTCGCCGATGACGGTGCCGCCGCGCAGAGACGCAAAGCCGATCGCGCCGGGCCGGCGCGGGCCGCTGGCGCCGTCGCGGCCGTGCTCGGCATGCAGCGCCGTCCCATGCCCACGCGCCGCGGCCTCGCCGAGGAGCAGTGCGGTGCCCGAGGGCGCGTCAGCCTTCATGCGATGATGCATTTCGAGAATCTCGATGTCGTAGGTGGGCCCGAGCGCCCGCGCCGCCTGTTCGACGAGCGTGGCGAGCAGATTGACGCCGAGGCTCATATTGCCGGACTTGACGATGACGGCGTGGCGGGCGGCGGCTTCGATATGGCGCAGGTCCTCGGCCGAAAAGCCGGTCGTGCCGATGACGTCGACAATACGCGCCTGGGCGGCGAGCGCCGCCAGTTCGAGGCTGGCGCGCGGCGTCGAAAAGTCAAGGATACCGTCGGCCGCCACGACCGCGGCCAAAGCGTCGCCGGAAACGAGGACGCCGAGCGG
>JASHVQ010000110.1 GCA_030044485.1 Methylovirgula sp.
AGGGGCAGGCCGGCGGCCATGAGCACTGTTGCATCGCAGGCCGCGGCGACCGCCTGATTGAGGCGCCCCTGCGCATCGCGAAATTTCCGCCCAAGCTCGGTCTGCGGGACGATCCCCGCTCCGACCTCGTTGGATATGAAGATCGCCGGCCCGGCGAGCCCCTTGATCGCCTGCGCCAAAAGCCCGCATTCGGCCTCGGGATCGCGCCCGTGCATGACATTGCTCAGCCAAAGGGTCAAGCAATCGACCAGCAGCACGCGATCCCGGCCCGCCTCGCGTTCCAATACGGACACGAGATCGAGACTTTCTTCGACGACGCGCCAATGCGGGCGGCGCGCCGCTTTGTGGGCGGCGATGCGGGCCGCCATCTCGGCATCGCCCGCCTCGGCCGTCGCAATCAGCACCGGTTTCTTGCCGGAACGTTCGGCACAGTCCTGCCCATAGCGGCTCTTGCCCGAACGCGCCCCGCCGACGACGAGCAGGCTGCGAATGGAAAGACTCTCGCTCATCGCGCTCTCCGGGTCTTGCGCCGGCTCCCGCCACCCGCCGAGGCGGCTTGACAAATGCCTCATTAGGTCGCGACACACGTCAATCCTCGGCACGATACCGCCAATGCGACGTTTCGTCCTCGCCCTCTTCATTATCTCTTTTGCGGGCTCGTTCGCTTCGCCGCAGGCCGGCGGCGACGAGCGGGTCGTCAGCGTCTACAGTTGGAGCGATTATATCGATCCCAACGTCCTGGAGGATTTCACCAAGCAAACCGGGATCAAGGTCATCTATGACAGCTACGATTCGAACGAGGCGCTGGAGACGAAGCTGATGCTCGGCAACAGCGGCTACGATGTCGTCGTTCCGTCGGCGCTCGTTCTGCAGAGAGCCATCGCCGCGGGGCTTTTGCAAAAGCTCGATACAAGCAAGCTTGTGAATGCCGCAAATCTTTCGCCGCGGATCATGGCGCATCTTGCGGTCGACGATCCGGACAATCGCTATGCCGTCAACTACATGTGGTTCACGGCCGGCATCGCCTTCGACGCCGACAAGGCCCGCGCCCGGCTGAACGGCGCGCTTCCCGATTCCTGGGACGTCATCTTCAAGCCGGACATTTTGGAAAAATTCGCCGATTGCGGCATCGAGATCATCGACGACCCGCAGGCCATGTTTTCCATCGCCCTCATCTACCTGAAGCTCAACCCCAACACCCGCAATCTCAACGATCTTGAGCGCGCCGCCGCTCTCTTGAACACGCTGAAGCGCAACGTGAAGAAGTTCAATTCCTCCGAATACGTCAACGCGCTCGCCAATGGCGACATTTGCCTCGCGGTCGGTTGGTCGGGAGACGCGGTGCTGGCGCGCAACCGCGCCGACGAGGCCGATAGCGGCGTCAGCGTCGGCTATGCGGTTCCCGAGGAAGGCAGTCTCATCGCGCTCGACAATCTCGCTATTCCCTCGGACGCGCCGCATGTCGATGCCGCCTATAAATTCATCGACTTTCTGCTGCGTCCCGAAATAGCCGCGCGCAACACGGACGCCACCGGTTTTGCCAGCGGCGTCTCCGGCGTCCAGTCGCTCGCCGCCCCGGCCATAGCCAACGACAGGACAGTCTTTCCCGATTCCGAGACGATGGCGCATCTCTTCTCGGTCAGAAATTATGATCTGCCGACGCTTAAATACGTCGCCCGCGAGTGGACGCGCATCAAGTCAGGCAAGTGACAGGGCTTGCGTTCGAAGCGCGATGACGGCAAGAGCAAGCCCACAATACGGTTCGCCGTCCCGGGGCCCGCTTGCCGCACATCCTTCTCGACCGTTATCTCGATCGCGTCGCCCATGGCCAGATCGAGCGCGACCCGGCGCAGGAGCGCGTGTTGCGCGTCCTCGAACGGCTCGCCGCTCAACTCGCCTTCTACCGTCCGGCACGCAAGACTGCGGCGCTTGGCTGGCTGGCCGGGGCGCGCGAGAAAACGGCGCCGCTCAACGGCGTTTACATTCATGGCGCGGTCGGGCGCGGCAAGACCATGCTCATGGATCTCTTCTTCGAGGAGACCCAGCTCAGCCATAAGAAGCGGCTGCATTTCCACACGTTCATGGCCGACGTGCACGCCCGCATTTTCGCTTTTCGCCGGCGCCTCAAGAAAGGCGAGGCGAAGGTCGACGATCTGATCGCACCGATCGCCGAGGAGATCGCACGCGACTGCTGGCTGCTGTGTCTCGACGAGCTCTTTGTCGCGGACATCGCCGACGCGATGATCCTTGGGAGACTCTTCAAGGCGCTCTTCCAATGCGGCGTCATTCTCGTTGCGACATCGAATGTCGAGCCGCACGAGCTCTACAAGGACGGACTAAACCGCGCCCTGTTCCTTCCCTGCGTCGATCTTCTGAAGGAGCGGATGGACGTGATGGAGCTCGAGGCGCGCACCGACTTTCGTCTCGAAAAGCTGATGGGCGAGCCGGTCTATCACGTGCCCGCCGACGCCAGGGCGCAGGCCGCCTTGACGCGCGCCTTCGCGGCCCTGACGGGCGGCGAGAGCGCGCCGAGCGTTTCTCTCGACCTGCTCGGACGCAGCGTCCTCGTGCCGCAGGCAAAGGCGCATGTCGCACGTTTCAGCTTCGCGGATCTTTGCGCCAATCCGCTTGGACCGCGCGACTTTCTCGCCATCGCCGAGAATTTCCACACAATATTCATCGATTCCATTCCCCTCATTCGCGCCGAACAGGCGAACGAGGCGAAAAGATTCATCCTGCTGATCGATGCGTTGTACGACCAGCACGTGAAGTTGATCGCTTCGGCGGCTGCCGAGCCCGCGGCGCTTTATCTCGGCACGCGAGGACGCGAAGCCTTCGAATTCACG
>JASHVQ010000111.1 GCA_030044485.1 Methylovirgula sp.
AGCGTAATAATCGGCAAGGCCTTGTTTGGTGACGCCGGCCTCCGGCCATAGCGCGCGATCCGGATGGGTGAGTTGCACGCTGGTTGAGGGCGCATCGAGTGCTACGGCGACGGCCTTTTCGCGCACAATGTCGTTTGGATCTTTATCCTCGCGCAACCCCTTGAACGAAGCTTGCCGCAGATTCCCATCAGCCGTCCAGCCCCGGAACTCGGCTTCGGCGACATGATTGGGCTTGACCCACACGACGTTGCGGCGCGCCTCGGCGGAGAGCGGCAAAGCCACGGGCGGTTGGGACACGCGCTCGCGCTCCAGTTCGGCGAAGAGTTCGGCGGCGACCTTGTTGGAGAAGCCGGTTCCGACGCGCCCGGCATGCACGAGTTTTCCCTTGTCGTAATAGCCAAGCACGAGCGAGCCGATGGCCTTGCGCGCCGTTGTCGAGGGCACGTAGCCGACGACGACAAATTCCTGCCGGTTGGCACATTTCGATTTGGTCCAATCGGTGGTCCGCCCCGAGCGATAGGGCGCGTCGCGGCGTTTCGAGACGATGCCCTCGGCGCCGAGGCGGCAGACGTGTTGCAGCATCAGATCGCCATTCTCGTCGAAGTCTTCGCTGAAGCGCAAAATGCCGCCGCTTTCCAGCAGCGATGCAAGCAGCCGCTTGCGCTCGACGAGCGAGGCGCGCGTCAGATCGTAGCCGTCGAGATGCAGGATGTCGAAGACATAGTAGATCAGGCCCGGCGCTTTGGCATTCTTCAGCGCGCCTTGAAGCGCCGAAAAATCCGAGATGCCGTTCTCGTCCTCGACGACGACTTCGCCGTCGAGTAGACATTTCTTGGCGGGCAGGTCGGCGACCGCGGCCGCGATCGAAGGAAAGCGATCGCTCCAATCGAGACCAGCGCGCGTGCGCAATATGACCTTGCCCGCATCGAGGTGAGCCTCGATGCGGTAGCCGTCGAATTTGATCTCGTGGACCCAACCCGCGCCGTTTGGCGGGGCATTGGTAAGCGTCGGCAGCATGGGTTCGACGAATTTCGGAAGCGCGGCGCGCTTTGCGCCCTTCGGCGGCTTGAAGCTGAAAACCCGGGCTTTGGCTCCGGACCGCGCCGCCGATTTCTTTGCCGATTTCGCCGCGGTTTTCGGCTTTGTCAGCGGCGCCAGGGCGCGGGCGCGCGGCGAATCTTCGCTCTCGGCGCGTTGATGCGCGGCCTTCCCCGACGTCCAGGTCCGGCTGCGCTTGTCGCCCGCGATTTCCTCTATCGAGCGTCCCGTCAGAACCGAATCCGGTTCTTCCTGAAGGATATCGGGATCGGAGGCGCCGCGGGCCTCCTTGTCCTTGGCTTTGATGAGCAGCCAGTTGTCGCCCTTTTCGCCGGGCCGCGAGCGCATGCGCACGAGATGCCATTCGCCCTTGAGCTTTTTGCCATGCAGAATGAAATCGAGATGTCCCTTGGCATAGCCGACGTGCGGATCGCCCTCCGGCTCCCACGTGCCGCGGTCCCAGACCATCACCGCCCCGGCGCCATATTGGCCCTTGGGAATGGTGCCTTCGAAGGAGCCGTAGTCGAGCGGATGATCTTCGACGTGCACGGCGAGCCGTTTCTCGCCGGGCACGAGGCTTGGGCCGCGCGTCACGGCCCAGCTCTTCAATACGCCATCCAGCTCGAGGCGAAAGTCGTAATGCAATCGGCTGGCGTCGTGTTTCTGCACGACGAAGCTGAAGCCCTTGCGCCGCGCCTTGGCGCCGCGCGGTTCCGAAGTGACGGCAAAGTCGCGCTTCTTGCGATAGGCTTCGAGCCCGCCCGCCACGGCCCCCTCAGCCGGCCTTCTTCACGCGCCGCGCGCGTGAAGTCCCGCTGGCCGACGCGGCTTTCTTGACGGCAGCGCGCGATTTTCCGGCGTCTTTGCGCGCCGCCGGCGCGCCCTTTGCGCCGCGCGCCTCGCTTTCGACGCTGCGCCGCAGGGCGTCCATGAGGTTGATGACGTTGCTCGGCCGCTTGACCTCCGGCGCCGCGGGAATTGGACGACCGGCACGCTTGGCGCGAATCAGCTCGACGAGCGCATCTTGATAGCGATCCTGGAACTGCGAAGGATCGAACTTGCCGCGCTTGGTATCGATGATGTGCTCGGCGAGCTTGAGCATTTCCGCCGGTATCTTCATCTCCGGCACGGAATCGTAATAGGGTTTGTCGTCGCGAATCTCGTATTGGTAATGGAGCGTCGTGCCGACCAGGCCTTTGTGGCGCGGTTCGATCATCAGGATACGTTCGCGTCCGTACAGAACCACACGCGCCAAGCCGACCATGTTGCGCTCGCGCATCGCGTCGCGAATGACGACAAAAGGCTCGTCGGCGACTTTATCGTCGGGGGCCATGTAATAGGCGCTGTCGAGATAGACCTCATCGATATCCTTGCGCGGCACGAAAGTCTCGATGTCGATCGTATGCGTGCTTTCGAGCGCCCGTTCGGCGATCTCGCTCTCCTCGAGGGTGATGTAATCGCCCTTGCCGATTTCATAGCCGCGCACCCGCTCGTCGCGTTCGACGATGTCTCCGGTAACCGAGTCGATATACTGCTGGCGCAGGCGGTTGCCCGTGGCGCGGTTGACAAGATGGAAGGATATGCGCTCGGTCGTACTTGCGACCGGAAAGAGCGCGATCGGGCAAGAAACAAGCGACAGCTTGAGATAGCCCTTCCAATTCGCACGCGGCGCCAAATTCGCCTCCTCAACTCGACCGGGAGCGAAGCTGAACTCGCCGGCACTCAACTAAATCAACGCGAAGCCCCAAGCACTTTGCACCATTTGCGTGAAGTTTGACGGACGAACCGGGGTGGCGGTTAATTCCGGACCGCGGCATATGCGCAACCTGCTGATTTAACTTTGAACCTCGCGGGATCGTTCCTTGGATTGAAGCAGAAGAGGCATAGTCCCGCAAGTTAAAGACGGTCGCGTTCAAAGTCTCGGGCGAAGTTCCGGCTTTGATCTCATGCAAAGGCGGCAATTCAGCCAAATAGAACCGGCGCGGCGGGCCGCGGCCGGACTCTTCCTTGCGAAATGTTCCGATAGGTCGAAACGTGGCCAGTCGCAGCCAGTTTCCTGCGCCGTGCTCTTCTTGGCTTTTCGGCTTTTACGAAGGCTAGGCTTCCTCTTCTACGAAGGCGGCGCTTCCTCTTCGCGGTTTCGACCAAGGATGATCGTTCGACCAGGGATCGTTCGGTCTGATCTGAAGCGATCGGGGCGAGGGCGCCGCGGAGCGGCCTGCGCCGGCAAGCCCTTTGGCTCAAAGCGCCGCGCGCCGTCGCTTCCTTCGACCGGAACTATTCCGCGCTATAGCTGGAAAAGTTCACGAACGGCCCTAGGATTTTTTCATGGGCGCGTCCGTCTCTTCTGCGCTCGCCGCGAAACTTTGTCAGGTCTCTCTCCCGAGATGATTCTGGAATCAAACGCGCCGAAGAATATAATCCGAAATGTCAACGAACGAGTGTGCGATGCGAAATGTCGCCCCGCGGCAGGTCCTGCGTTGACAAAGGCGATGATCTCTGACTGTTGCCGAAGCAGGCGCGACGCAGCCGACAAAAACGGCTCTGGCGCGCCACTTGAAAAAATCAGTCGCTCGCCGGGGAAGCGACCTACGAAGGATAGGGAAGATGCGATCCGCGAGTGAGCGTCGAATGACGGTGGTGCTGTCCAAACTGATTGTCGCGGCTCTGTGCCTTGGCGGTACACTGGCCATCTGCTGCTCTTCGGGATTGGCTCAATCCGCCGCCCCGGCGCCGCAGAATCTCGCGCCGCCTCCCGCTTCGATACAGCCCGCGCCGCCGGCCGCCGCTGCGCCCGCCGCAGCTTC
>JASHVQ010000112.1 GCA_030044485.1 Methylovirgula sp.
ATTCCTTCCGCCGTCGGCTATCAGCCGACGCTCGCCACCGACATGGGCGATCTGCAGGAGCGGATTACGACGACGACCAAAGGTTCGATCACTTCGGTGCAGGCGATCTATGTGCCGGCCGACGACCTGACGGACCCGGCGCCGGCGACCTCCTTTACGCATCTCGACGCGACGACCGTGCTGTCGCGCACGATCGCCGAGAAAGGCATTTATCCCGCCGTCGATCCGCTCGATTCGACCTCGCGCATGCTCTCGCCGCTGGTCGTCGGCGAGGAGCATTATCAGGTGGCGCGGCGCGTGCAGCAGATCCTGCAGCGTTATAAGGCGCTGCAGGACATCATCGCCATTCTCGGCATGGACGAATTGTCGGAAGAGGACAAGCTCACCGTCGCCCGCGCCCGCAAGATCGAGCGTTTTCTGTCGCAGCCCTTCCATGTCGCCGAAGTCTTCACCGGTGCGCCCGGCAAGCTTGTTGCGCTCGCCGACACGATCAAGGGCTTCAAAGGCCTGATCGAAGGCAAATACGATCACCTGCCGGAACAGGCCTTCTATATGGTCGGCGGGATCGAAGAGGCCGTGGAGAAGGCGCAAAAACTTGCGGCGCAGGCCTGATCATGCCGCCGCTCTTCCCCTTCGAACTCGTCGCGCCCGAGAAGCTCATCTTCGCGGGCGAGGTCGAAGCGGTGGTCGTCCCCGGCGCGGAAGGCGAGTTCACCGTGCTCAAGGACCATGCGCCGCTCATGGCGATGCTCAAGCCGGGCGTGTTGGAAATCGATGCAAGCGGCGCACGGAAAACCAGGCTTTTCGTGCGCGGCGGTTTTGCGGAAGTCTCTCACGCCGGACTAACGGTTCTCGCCGAACAGGCCATTCCGCTCGAAGACCTCGACGCGGCGCAGCTCGACGCCGATTTGAAAGACGCCGAAGAAGACATCGCCGATGCGCCGAGCGACGAGGCCCGGCGCATCGCCACCGAGAAGCGCGACCATTTGCGCGAATTGCGCGCCGCGCTGCGGATCTAGCTATTCCCCGATGCCGGCTTCGCTGACGAGCCGCGGTCTCGCCCGATAGAGATTCGGGTAGAGGCCGCGCAGCGCGTCGAGCTTCGGCAAGTCATAGTAGACGATGTAAGGATAGTTGGGATGCAGCGCGGCGAAATCCTGATGATAGCCTTCGGCCGGGTAGAAGCCGGTGAGCGGATCGACGCGCGTCACGATCGGCTGTGAGAATACGCCCGCCTTGTCGAGCTGCGCGATATAGGCGGCCGCGACGCGGCGCTGCGCGGCATTCGCCACGAAAATCTCCGAACGATATTGGCTGCCGACGTCCGGCCCCTGGCGGTTGAGTTCGGTCGGGTCGGTGGCTACCGAGAAATAGAGCTGGAGAATCTTGCCGTAGCTGATGAGCCGAGGATCGAAACTGACGCGCACCGATTCGGCATGTCCCGTCTCGCCCGTGCCGACCAATTCGTAATGCGCCGTGTCGCGTGCTCCCCCGGAATAGCCCGAGACCGCGTTGCTCACGCCTTTCACGTGCTGAAAGACCGCTTGTACGCCCCAAAAACAGCCGCCCGAGAGAACCGCGGTCTCGGTGCTCGCCGTGTTCGGCTCGTCGACGCTGGGAGGCGGGACGCGGGTTATGGGTTCGGCCGTGCCGCGCACGGGCGCCAAGAAGCCCAAGCCAGCCGCGAGCAGCGCCAAGGGGCCGATCCAGCCAAAAGCCTGGAGGGAATTGCGATTGCGGTTCACGGAATTGCGTTGCATGGAGGTGCTCCTTTGGTCCGCCGCGTCATCCGAAGGTGAAGGCGAAAGCCTGGACGCCGGGATCGAGAAATTGGATTTCGAAGGTTCGGTCGGCCACGGCGCCGCTCTGGCGAACGAGTTGATAGAGACGCTGTTCGGTCACCGTGCCGTCGCCGGCCGCGTCGACGTCGGCGCCGTGGTTTTCGTCCGGCGCCTTGCCGTCGATCAGGACGCGGAAGCGGACCGGCTTGTTTTCAACTCCCGGTCCGAGCACGAGATGCAGATCGCGGGCGTGGAAGCGATAGGCGATCGCGCCGCCCGCCTGGTTCAGGACCGCGTGCTGATCGCCGATCGTCCAGTTTCCCGTCAGCCCCCATTGGTTCAACTCGAGCCGCGGCGCAAGCACATAATCGTGCGGCACGTCGTCGGCGGCCGGATCCGTCGAGGCGAAATTTGCGGCGCGCTCGTAACCGATATAGGTCTCGGGCGACAGGGCATCGGCCATGTCGGGAGCTGCTTCCGCGCCGCTCGCCGAAACCTTCACGATGCTGCCCGCGGCGCCCGTTCTGCCGGCTTCCGTCAGAAGTTCCTGAATGACCTTCTCGGACTCTGCGTAATCGCCTTCGCCGAAATGGTGATGGCGAATGCGGCCCTCTGCGTCGATGAAATAATGCGCCGGCCAATATTCGTTGGCGAAGGCGTTCCAGATCGCGTAATTATTGTCGATCGCCACTGGATAATCGACGCCCAATTCTTGCACGGCACGCCGAACGTTGCCGATGTCCTTCTCGAAGGCGAATTCCGGCGCGTGCACGCCGATCACAACGAGACCCTGACTTTTGTACTTGTCGGCCCAGGCGCGCACATAGGGCAGGGTGCGCAGGCAGTTGATGCAGGAATAAGTCCAGAAATCGACGAGCACCACCTTGCCCCGCAAAGCCTCGGGGCTGAGCGGCGGCGAATTCAGCCAGGCGACCGCGCCCGACAGCGAAGGCAGGACGCCTTCGACCGGAAGGTCGGCAGCCGCCATCTTCGGGCTGGCGGACATGAGCGCGCCCATCGTCGCGTCGGATGCACCGTTCATCGCGTATGTCGGCGCTTGCGGTTTGGCCGTGTCGACGAGCGCTTGTTCAATGGCGGAGGTTGGCGCGGTTGAGAGGCGATTGAGGACGCCGGTATCGAGGCCGAATGCGATGGCCGCGACGCCGGCGAGCACCGCTGCGCCCAGCCCGCGCCTTATCCATTCGCCGGCGCCGAGCGAGCGCTTCATCGCCGCAAAGACGCGTCCGCCGATCAGCAAGGCGGCGGCAAGCGAGGTCGCGGCGCCGGCCGCATAGGCGAGAAGAAGCAGGGAGGTTTTGGCATTCGCGCCTTGCAGCGCCGCGCCCGTCAAGACCAGGCCGAGGATCGGTCCGGCGCAGGGCGCCCAGAGCAGGCCTGTGGCGATGCCGAGTAGGAAAGAGGGAAGGATGGCGCCGCCGGAACGCGTCTCTTGCGCCGCTTTTTCCGAGAGCCGCGCGCCGAGCGCGACAAGCGGGCGCATCAGCCGGTCGGCGAGTTCGGGAAAGAGCAA
>JASHVQ010000113.1 GCA_030044485.1 Methylovirgula sp.
GTCTCCCACCTTTCGAGGTTACGCCTGATGCCATCATGCATTCTGATGTTTGCCGCCGGGTGAAACAGCTCGCAGAAAGTCGGTTAACGGGCGATCTTATTTCGGGCGAACGCAGCGCAGTAAGGATCGGGCGAATGCAGCGCAGTAAGGACCGATCTGCCTCGCATCTCAGCCCGCGTCTGTGGGTTGATGCCCGCTGGTGTCGGCTTTGTCCGTCATGATGCTTCCTTGCTTTTGAAAGCCCCGCCGTTGGGGTGGTCCGGGAAGATCTCAAAACAATGGTATTTAATGTCAATATGTTAGTCATAGAGTTCGTCGGACTCCGTCTCCGCCAAACCAGCGGTAATTCTGAGCGACCTACCCTAGCATCGCATCATCTGGGCGGGCGCCCGGGGAATATGAGACGCATCGCTTGCGACCGCCCGCGAATAAAAATTGTGACAGCCAACCTCGGTGATTCGGAGACCAGCGCCAGCGACGTGGCCGCGCCAGGCCGAGGTCTTCGATGAAATAGCCTAGATTGCCGATCTAAGAGCTGCCTCTTGCGGATTCCTCCCGCCGCCACCACTCAAGAAAGAACAGCGCGAGCAGGCCAAATTTGACGTACCTATGCTTGATTTTCCCAATTCCACGTCTTTGATCCGACACCGCGGGCCGCCGAACACGATTTGATTTTTGAAAAATAAATCGAAGTTTCCGGATCCCTAGGCCAGGCACGCAAGATCGCCAAGTCTCTTTGAACTGTTGCTTAGTTTGTAGACGGGCTTGGATACGCTTTTGTAAGTATTTGGAAAATTAGAAAGATTTTTTGCGTTTTAGGCGGACACCCCTTCCGCCAAACGATCGAGCGCGGCTCGGCGCTGTCTGCGAAGAAGTCTTGTCGCTCGCATATCCGCGGCTGGAAAGCTACAGGCTCTTCTGTCGAAAGGTCTTCTGTCGAAAGGTCTTGAGGGGAGCGGTAACAGCCTGTGCGCCGCATCTCGGCGCACGAGCGGTGGACATCGGCAATCCGCCCTTTTAGGGTCACTCAGGCGGCAGGCAGCCTTGATGGCGATCCTCTGAACGGCCCAAGAAAAGAAGATCCCCGGCTCTTCGCGTCGCTGCGCGGTTACCATTCGTCTTGGTTGAGGGGCGACGTGGTCGCCGGCTTGACGCTGGCGGCCATTGCGATTCCCGAACAGCTCGCGACCGCGCGTCTTGTCGGCCTGCCGCCGGTGAGCGGCTTTCTCGCCTTCGCGGCCGGCTCTTTCGCCTTCGCGGCGTTCGGGGCGAACCGCATCATGTCGGTCGGCGCGGATTCGACCATCGCGCCGATCATGGCAAGCGTGCTGGCTTTGATCGCGACGTCCGGCGATCCGCATTACGCCGAAATGAGCGCCGTGCTCGCCTTTTTGGTGGGTCTTTGGCTGCTTGCCGCCGGCGCCCTTGGAGCCGGCTGGCTCGCCGATCTGCTGTCGATTCCCGTCGCCACCGGGTTTCTGGCCGGCATATCGGTCCACATCATCGCCGGGCAGATTCCCGATCTTCTCGGCCTTTCCGCCGTCTCCGGCGACTTTCCGAGCAGAGTGTCGAATATTTGGCGGCAACTGCCGGATGCCAATCCTTACGCGCCGGCGGTCGGCCTTAGTGTCCTTTTTGGAACGCTGGTCGCCGATCGATGCAACAAGCGAATCCCCGCGGCGCTCGTCGGCCTTCTGGTCAGCGGCCTCGCCGTTTGGATTTTCGCACTTCAGAGACATGGACTGGCGGTGCTCGGCGCGTTGCCGGTCGCTGCCCCGCATCTTTCTTTCGCTTTGCCCACCGACTCCGAACTTGCCCGGCTCGCGCCCAATGCCATCATCGTGGCGTTGGTTTGCATGGTGCAGACGGCCGCCGTCATGCGCTCCTTTGCGACTGCGGCCGACGAACAGGAAAACCTCAACCGCGATTTCGCGGCCATCGGCATCGGCAGCATTATCGCCGCGGCGATCGGCGCGTTTGCCGTGGATTCGAGCCCGCCGCGTACCGCGGTCGTCGAGCAATCCGGCGGGCATTCGCAACTTGCGAGCCTCGTGGCCGTGGGCGTCATCGCCGGCGTCGCTCTTTTGGCCGCCGGCGCATTCGCATTTTTGCCGGTTGCCGCGCTCAGCGGCGTGCTGATCTTCATTGGCCTGCGCATCTTTCGCCTCTCGGACATGCTCGAAATCTACCGTCGCGGCGGCTACGAGATCCTGCTGGTCGCGGCAAGCGCCGCTCTCGTCGTGCTTCTGCCGATCCACACGGGCGTAACCATGAGCATCCTGCTGTCGCTCGCCCACAGTCTTTACGTCATCGCCCGGCCGGATTGCGCCGTTCTGTCGCGCGTTCCGGGAACGACCGTATGGTGGAAGGAGCCGGAGGGCGAGACGGGCGAGACCGAGCCGGGAATTCTCGTCTTCGCGCCGGCCGCCCCGATTCTGTTTACCAACGCCGCCTATATCCGCCGCCGGCTGGAGGCGAGCATCGCCCAGATGGCTGAGCCTTGCCGGCTGGTCGTCATCGAGGCGAGCGGCGTCATCGACATCGATTTTACCGGATCGCAGGCGCTTCAAGATCTGATCGGCGACTTGCGTCGGCGCGATATCCAAGTCGCCTTGGCGCGGCTGGAATCGGTTCGCGCCCAACGCGCCGCCGAGCAAACCGGCCTCAGTGCCGTCATCGGCGCCGCGCATATCTTTCACAGCGTCGAAGATGCGATCCGCGGCGAGCGGCAAGCTACCGAGCGCGCCTGAATTTCACTCCCATGCGCGCCATTTAACGCCGTTGCCGCGCTAATTGCCCTCGATCAGCTTTCGCGCGTCTTCGCGCAACGCCGCGCGTGATCGGTCAAGAGCATAGACCATGTGGCCGCCGCCATAGACGGCGAGACGCAGGCGGTTCGGATCGCCCATCGGCGGGATCTGGTTGATGAGCAGTTGCGTGGCGAAATAGGGCGTGACTTCGTCGGTCAGGCCATGCGCGATCAGAACCCGGAAATGCGGATCGAGCGCCAGATCCTGTTTGAGGTCGCTGATCGCCTCGGCGTGGCCGTCGCCCCAGTCCCACTTGCGGCTCACCTCTTCGTTGAGGATGTCATAGCGCGCATCGACGAACCAGTTGAGCTGCTTGGCATAAATGTCGCCCATCGCGCTGGCGAGCGGGGCTTTGAGCGCATCGAGGACCGGATCGGCATAATGGCTCGTCATCGCATGCGGCTCCGGATCGTAGCCGGTGACGAGCGAGTCATAGGCGCTGGCCACACGCCCGGTTGCGCGATTGCGCTCGCGTTCGAACGTCGCGCCATCGATGCGGCCGGCGAGCTTTCGCACCAAAGCCCGGTCGAGGCCGATGAAGCCCGCGACCTTTGCGCTGATCCGATCGAGCACCGCCGGGTCGCTCTCGCCGCGCAGCAGATCGGCGATATAGGGGCCCGAAGCATAGGCTTCAACATCGGCGAGATTTTCTCGTTCGTCGAGACCCGTGAGGCCGCGTGCCGTAGCCGTGAACGAAGGAAGATGCGTGACGTAGGTCATGGGGCTGTTGCTCGATTC
>JASHVQ010000114.1 GCA_030044485.1 Methylovirgula sp.
CGAATCTTTGATCGGCGCCGTCTTTCTCGATGCGGGCTATGGCGCGGCGCAAGACGTCGTCATCCGCGCCTTCGAGCCGATGATGCGCGCCCCGCGCCGCCCGCTGCGCGATCCGAAAACGGCTTTGCAGGAATGGGCGCAGGCGCGCGGCCTCGAAGCGCCGCTCTATCGCGAAGTGGCGCGCGCCGGGCCGCACCACGCGCCCGAGTTCACCATCTCGGTCATCGTCCCGGGCTTCGAGCCGGCCGAGGCGAAAGGCGCGTCGAAGCGCGGCGCGGAACAGGCAGCCGCGCTGCAATTCATGGCGCGCGAGGGAATAGAAGCCGGCCAACGATCATGACTCTTCGGCGATGAACGCGGCGGTCGATCGAGGGCATCGAAAATGCGGCTTCGTCGCGCTCATCGGCGCGCCGAACGCCGGCAAGTCCACGCTCGTCAACGCGCTGGTTGGCGCAAAAATCTCGATCGTCTCGCGCAAGGCGCAGACGACGCGCAGCCTGGTGCGCGGCATTGCCGTCGAGGGCGATACGCAGATGATCTTCGTCGACACGCCGGGGATTTTCGCGCCGCGCCGCCGTCTCGATCGCGCCATGGTCGCCTCCGCCTGGGGCGGCGCAGGCGACGCCGACGCCCTGGCGCTGCTCGTCGATGCGCGCCGGGGCGTCGACGGCGAAGTCGAGGCGATCCTTGCCGGACTTGCGTCCGCGAAAGGGCGCAAAATTCTCACGCTGAACAAGATCGATCTTGTCGCCCGGCCGAAACTGCTCGAACTCTCGGCGGCGCTCAACGCCAAATTCCCGTTCGCCGAAACCTTTATGGTATCGGCGCTGAGCGGCGAGGGGGTCGGCAGTCTGAAAGAAAGCTTCGCGGCCGCGATGCCGCCCGGCCCCTGGCTCTTCCCGGAGGATCAGATATCGGATGCGCCGATTCGGATGCTTGCCGCCGAGCTGACGCGCGAGAGGATTTTCGACCGGCTGCACGACGAACTGCCCTATCAGACCACGGTCGAGACGCAGGTCTGGACGGAGATGAAAGACGGCTCGGCGCGGGTCGAGCAGGTGATCTACGTCACCCGCGAAGCGCACAAGAAAATCGTCATCGGCGAGAAGGGGCGTACGATCAAGTCCATCGGCATGGCGGCGCGCAAGGAGATCGAAGCCGCCGCCGAGCAGAAGATCCATCTCTTCCTGTTCGTGAAAGTCCGCGAGAACTGGCAGGACGACCCGGAGCGCTACCGCGAAATGGGCCTTGCTTTTCCGCGCAGCTGAGCCGGACAAAAAAGCCGGCCAATGGCCGGCTTTGAGGAATTGAGCCCGCGCCAGGGGAGGGGCTTGGGCTCGGGTCGCGCAACCTGGCGCTTTCGCATGGAAAATTCGCTTGGAATGGAAAATTCGCATAGAAAACTTGGAATGGAAAATTCGAATAAAAAAGTGGAGTTCGGCGGCGCCGAACTCCACTTTGCAAATCGGATTGGCACCCCTCTTGAGGCGTGCCGGGCGTCAGCCCAAATCAGATCTCGCTTGATTCGTAGGCGGTGACTTCCATGCCGACGCAGATTTCGCAGACGGTGGGGGTTGTCCAGGCCATGATGTCCTCCTGTTGACTTCCAAAAACTCAGGCGCCTTTGAACTCGCCCGTGCAAATCGATGTAGGGTCATCCTATTCACGGCCAAGCGGAAATGGTCAGAGCTTGGCAAGATTAATGTAAGAACTATGTAAGAAGCCCCGGCTTTCGGGCCTCCGGCTTGAAGGCGTCCGCCGCTAGGCGGGCATTCGGGCGGCGGGCCCGCCTTTCCCGGCGTGCTATTCTGACGGCCTCCGGGCGGCGGGCGCTCCGGGGCGCTCAGAGGTTCTCGGGCAGACATGAACAAGGAGTCGTCGAAGCGTCGCGCCTTCCTGCTGGGGCGGCCGCAAAGGTCCGATATCTGGCCGGCGGTCGCCTGGTTTGCCATGCTTCTGGCCCTGCCGCTGGTCGTCTTCGGGATCTTCGCCGCCTTTCTCATCAACGCCGATTATGCCGTGACGCGCACTCGCGAGGTCGCCCAGGCGGCCCGCAAGGTCGCGGCGCTCGGCGCCGTTGCCGACGCGACGATCGATGCCAAGGCAAGCCGTGGCGTCGCGCAGATCGGGGCGGCGCTCGAAAGCGGTCCGGACATGGTGCGCAACGTGCGCGTTGCCGCCTTCGTCAACGAGGTTCGCTTTCTCTTCGTGCATGATCCCGACGGACACGTCTTGCCGCTGGCCATAGGCACGCTAGAGACGGAAGAGGATTTCATGCGCCGCGTCGGCGGGGCCATCGACAGCTTGCGTTCGCAGCTCTCGGCGCCGGGGCGCTCGTCGCTATCCGCGAGCGGCATGTGGACGGTCGCATCCGACACACTGATCTCTTTCGTTTATTGCCAGCGCGACAAGCAGGCGCGCGACATTTGCGTGGTCTTCGACGAGATCACGCTCGATCCGGTGCTCGAAGAGGCGCTCGACGCGGCGGCCGCCAAGATCGATGATCGGCTTCTGGTTCTGCGCGATCCGGCCGGTCGCGCCCTTTGGAGCCACGGGCCGACCTCGCTCGGCACCTCGACGATCACCGAGCTTACCGGGTCGATGCGCGGCTGGCGGATGGAAACGTCCACGCCAAGCGGCACGCCGCAAGGCTTATTGCCGCTGACGGCGATCACCATTCCCTTGATCGGCTGCTGGCTGATCCTCGTCTGGTATATGTATCGCAATCAGCAGGCGCGGCTGATCGAAAGCGCGTTCCGCAGCGAAATGACGGCCAAGCTTTCCCACGATCTACGTACGCCGATCGCCAATCTGCGGCTTTATGCCGATCTTCTTTCGCGCCGCGCCGACGACGAGAGCGCGGTGCGCCGCTATTCGGACATTTTGAGCGCCGAGATCGAACGCCTTGCGCTGCTCGCCGACAATACGATCGTCTATGGCCGCACCGCCGCGCCGGCGCCGATCCGGCTCGATGCGGCCGTGCCCGACCGCGTGCTCGACGCCACGATCGGGCGTTATCAAAATCTCTTCGCGGCCATGGGTTCGAGCCTGAAGGTCGCGCACGGCGCGCCGCGCGCCGGGCGTTTCGACCGCATGGGATTTGAGCGCATTCTGATCAATCTTCTCGACAACGCCTGCAAATATGCGCCGGGCTCCATCGACGTCGCGACGCGCCAGGCGGACGGCATGCTCTATCTCAGCGTCCGCGATCATGGGCCGGGCATAGATCCCGCATCGAAAGAACAGCTTCTCGCGCCGCTGCTGTCGGCAAGCGGCGCCAAGGACGGTTTCGGCCTCGGACTGGTCGTGGTACGCGAATTGGCCGAAGCCAATGGCGGCGCGCTGACGATCGAAGACGCCAACCCCGGCGTGCGCTTCACCGCCTCGATGAAGATCATCATGCCGGCGAATGCCGAGGAGACCGAATGTCCATCCTGATCGCCGAGGACGATCCGCATTTGCGCGCCGGCATTGTCGATCTCCTTAGCCTCGAAGGCTTCCAATGCCAGGTTGCCGACGACGGCGCCAAGGCGCTTGCGCTCTTTAAGGCCGAGAAGCCGGAGATCTGCGTGATCGACGTCATGATGCCGGTCATGGACGGGCTGACGCTCTGTCGCGAAATCCGCGGCATCGATCCGCTCGTGCCGATCCTGCTGCTTTCGGCGCGCGGCGAGGAGAGCGACCGGGTGCGCGGGCTGGAGATCGGCGCCGACGATTATGTCGCCAAGCCGTTCAGCGCGCGCGAGCTCGTGGCCCGCATCAAGGCGGCGCTGCGGCGCTCGAAAGTGCAGGGCGCGGCGCCGCGCCAGGACGCCGACGGGCGCTTGCACATGGGCGATCTCGACATCGATCAGAAGGCGATGCGCGCCTATCGCGGCGAACATCGCATCGATCTCACGAGCCGCGAAGTTTCGATCCTCGCGGCGCTCTACGAACGGCGCGGGCAGGCGGTGTCGCGCGACGAATTGTTCGATCTTTGCTGGGGCCGCGACTATATGCCGAACAGCCGGGCGCTCGATCAATACGTCTCGGCGCTGCGCAAGAAGATCGAGGTTGACCCCGCCTCGCCGCGCATCATCCGCACCGTACACGGCGTCGGCTATCGCTATGACGAAGACGCGCCGTGAGCCGGCCGAGGCGAAGCCATGGAATGGCATGACGAAGGCCTGATCATCGGCCTCAGGAAGCATGCCGAGACCGGCGTCATCCTCGAGGCGATGACCGCCGCGCACGGCCGGCATTTTGGGCTGGTGCGCGGCGGCAGGTCGAAGCGCATGCGCCCGGCGTTGCAGCCCGGCAATCAGGCCGCGCTCGCCTGGCGGGCGCGGCTCGACGAACATCTGGGTCTCTACGCGGTCGAGGTCACGCAGGCCCGCGCCGCGCGGCTCATGGCGAGCGCCGCGGCGCTGCGCGGCCTCAATTTGCTGGCCTCGCTGCTGCGGCTGCTCGCCGAGCGCGAGCCGCATCCGGCACTTTATGCGTCAGCCGCGCATATCGCCGATCATCTCGACGCCACCGAGGCGCCGGGCCTTCTGGTGCGGTTCGAACTTGCTTTGCTGGCGGAACTGGGGTTCGGCCTCGATCTCTCGGCCTGCGCGGCGACCGGGACGCGCGAGGAACTGATCTACGTCTCGCCCAAGACCGGGCGCGCCGTCTCGCGCCAGGCGGGCGCGCCTTATCATGAGAAGCTTTTGCGCCTGCCGGGCTTCCTGCGGGACGATTCGGCGGTTGAAACGCCGCCGGAAGCCGATCTGCGCGATGCCTTCGCGCTGACGGCTTATTTTCTCGAACGCGATGTCTTCGCGCCGCGCGGGCTTGCTCTGCCCGAGACGCGCCGCGCCTATCTCGCCGCAATCGTCACAAACCGCTGATGGCGGCCGGATGGCGCAAGGTCATTCCGCGCAGCTGCGGCGCAGGACCGTGCGGCTGACGCCATAGCCCTCGTCGAGGGCAAATTCTTCCACATTGCAGGGCTGGGCCGCCCGCTGCGCCGGGGTGCTGCGCACCGCCCCGATGCTCGCCGGCGCGCCGCTCATCGCAATGGCGAAAATCGCCAAGCTTATGACGAGCCCCAGACCGATAACGAGCTTTGCCATTGCCACCCCTGCGCCGGCGCGCTGCGCGATAGCTAGAACGCTCCGCGCCGCCTATCTAGTGCAAGTCGGCAACACCGGCGAAGTTCCGCCAGATAGGCCCCGAAGAGGCGGAGCGGTCATTTGCCGCGACTCAGATGATCCTCTAGATGGGGCCGATCGCCCGAGTTCGAATCGAGGGCCCGTGCATGGGCAAAAACGTCGTTCCGCCCGCCTCCGGAGGAGACAGCGAGCCGGTCAATCTGCGCGAGGCGCTCGAGGAGCGCTATCTCGCCTATGCGCTCTCGACGATCATGGGCCGGGCGCTGCCGGATGCGCGCGACGGGTTGAAGCCGGTGCACCGGCGCATCCTCTACGGGATGCGCATCCTGCGCCTCGATCCCGGCACGGCGTTCAAGAAATGTGCGAAGATCGTCGGCGACGTGATGGGCTCGTTCCATCCGCACGGCGACCAGGCGATCTACGATGCGCTTGTCCGCCTCGCGCAGGATTTTTCCTCGCGCTATCCGCTGGTCGACGGGCAGGGCAATTTCGGCAATATCGACGGCGACGGCGCCGCCGCCTACCGTTACACCGAAGCGCGCATGACGGAAGTCGCGCGCCTTCTTCTGCAAGGCATCGACGAAGACGCGGTCGATTTCCGCGACAATTATTCGGGCGACCAGCGCGAGCCGATCGTCCTGCCGGCGGCCTTCCCCAATCTGCTCGCCAACGGAGCGCAAGGCATCGCGGTCGGCATGGCGACCTCGATCCCGCCGCACAATGTCGCCGAAGTCTGCGACGCCGCGCTGCATCTCCTCGCCCACAAGAAGGCGACGAACGACGAACTTCTCGCCTTCATGCCGGGGCCGGACTTTCCGACTGGCGGCATCATCGTCGATACAAGAGAGGAAATCGCCGAAATCTACCGCACCGGACGCGGCTCATTCCGGCTGCGCGCCAAATGGGTCCGTGAGGAAGGCGCGCGCGGCAGTTACACGGCCGTCATCACCGAAATCCCCTACATGGTGCAGAAGTCGCGGCTCTTCGAAAAGATCGCCGAGCTTCTTTCCGAGAAGAAACTGCCGCTCATCGCCGACATTCGCGACGAATCGGCCGAGGACGTGCGCATCGTCGTCGAGCCGCGCGCGCGCGGCGTCGACTGCGCGCTGCTCATGGAGCAGCTCTTCAAGACGACCGAGCTCGAGACGCGCTTTCCGATGAACATGAACGTGCTCGTCGACGGCGTCGTGCCGCGCGTCATCTCGCTCAAGGAAGCCTTGCAGCAATGGCTCGACCATCGCCGCGTCGTGCTGCAGAGGCGTTCGCGCTTCCGCCTTGGCGAGATCGACCAGCGGCTCGAAATCGTCGCCGGCATGCGCATCGTCTTCCTGAACCTCGACGAAGTGATCCGCATCATCCGCGAAGACGACGAGCCGAAACAGGCGCTGATGACCGCCTTCCGGCTCAGCGAGACGCAGGCCAATCACATCCTCGACACGCGGCTGCGCAGCCTGCGCCGCATCGAGGAAATGCAGCTGCGGCGCGAACATGAGGAACTGCGCAAGGAAAAGCGCGACATCGAGAACCTGCTCGACGACACGGCCCGGCAATGGCGCGTGGTCGGCGCCGAGATTCGTGAGCTGAAAAAGAAATTCGCGCCCGACACCGAGCTTGGCCGGCGGCGCACGCTTTTCGAGGAGGCGCCGGAGCTCGCCGATGTCGACGTCGCCAGCACGCTGATCGAGCGCGAACCGATCACCGTCGTCGTCTCGGAGAAAGGCTGGATTCGCGCGCTCAAGGGCCATGTCGAGGATCTCTCGAACCTGCAGTTCAAGAGCGACGACGCCTTCAAACAGGCCTTCCG
>JASHVQ010000115.1 GCA_030044485.1 Methylovirgula sp.
ACCAGATCGTAGAAGCCCAGATGGATCGATTCGTCCGGCTCGATCCTGTGGTTGGGCGAAGCGAGACCGTCGAGTTCCCAGCCAAACTCATAAGGGATGGCGCCGATCGCCCCGCCCTGGAAGGGAGGCAGCCCGGGGTCGGCCTCGGAGACAAAGCGTTTCAGCAGATCGCGCAAGGCCGGCAGCGGCGGCAGCCAGAGGGGAGCGCCGTTCCAAGCCGCCAGACCGTCCGCCGCGGTAAATATGCCGAAAGGTTCAATGCCGATATAGGAATAGCGCCCGAGCTTAGGGTGAAAGAGCGCGCTGTCGAGGAAGGCAAAGCCCGGCCGATCGGCAAGTCGTTTGGCGATTTCGAAAGGCTCGCGCCAAGCGATCTCGGTTTTCAGAATTTTGTGTCGATCGGCAAGCAAGAAAAACTCCCGGCTTTGCCGGATGTAGCACTTCCCCGGAAACCTTGAAATTGGACGCCAAGCGCAACGGCAGCGATGATATGTGCATTTGCGGCACGAACCGCAATCGCTTTGCCCGCTTCATTCCATCGGCCGCCAAACTGGCCTAGCATGGCGAGCGGCGCATTGGCGAGGCTTCGATGTGGCGGGTTCTCTGGAGGCCAGTCCTTCTCTTTCTTCTGCCGTTCCTCGGCTACGCCCTGTTCCTCGCGCTTCGCCGCACCACGCCCTTTGCGAGCCGCAACTGGAACCAGGGGACGGTCTCGACGCTGACGCTCGTCGGGCTCTTCGCGGCGGTCGTGGGAGTTCTTCTGTTCGGCGTCTTCGCGCCGCGCCATCTTGGAGCCTACGTGCCGGCGCATGTCGAAAATGGCATATTCGTGCCGGGACATATGGAATGAGCAGCAGCACCGCCGCCCCTGCGCCGCCCGCCGCCAAAGCCCTGCTTGGCCGCAAGGACCTCATGCGCGTTCTGTCGCTGCTCGATACCGACGGCGAAGAGGCGCGCGTCGTCGGCGGAGCCTTGCGCAACGCTTTGCTCGGCCGCCCGGTCGGTGAATTCGACATCGCCACGACGGCCGAGCCAGAGGCGGTGATCGCCCGCGCCAAGGCCGCCAAACTCAAGAGCGTGCCCACCGGACTCGCGCATGGCACGGTCATGCTGCTGGTCGAAGGCGAGCCGTTCGAAGTGACGACCTTGCGCGAGGATATCGAGACCGACGGACGCCACGCCAAGGTCCGGTTCAGTCGCGACTTCGCGGCCGACGCGAAGCGCCGCGACTTCACGATGAATGCGCTCTCGATGACGCGCGACGCCACGCTTTACGACTATGTCGGCGGTCTCGCCGACATCGAAGCGCGGCGGTTGAGATTCATCGGCGATCCGGTTTCGCGCATACGCGAAGATTATCTGCGAATCCTGCGCTTCTTCCGTTTTGCCGCGGCCTACGCAGAAGGCCCGCTCGATCCGGAAGCGCTGCTGGCCTGCCTGCGCGAACGCGAAGGGCTGGCGCGCCTGTCGCGCGAACGCGTGCGCGGCGAACTCATGAAACTGCTTGCCGCGCCCCGGGCCGGCGAAGTGACAGGCGAATTCTCCGAAACGGGCTTGCTGGGCGCGCTTCTCGGCTGTGCGCCCAACCCGAGGCGACTCGTCAATCTTCTGCGCTTTGCCGAAGGGGGCGCGCCCGATCCGCTCCTCGGCCTTGCGGCGCTCTGCGTCAACCTGCCCGAAGACGCCGAACGGCTGCGCGGGCGGCTGCGGCTTTCGAATCCGGAGGCGCAGCGGCTCGTCGAAGCGGCTACGGCTTTTGCGAGCCTGCATGGGTTGGAGAAACCGCCGGCCGCTGCGAGCCTGCTGCGGCTCATCTTCCGCTCTGGAAAAAGGGCTGCCTGCGACGCGCTTGCCCTAATGCAGGCCGAGAATTCCGAAAATGCCGCCGCCTGGCGCGAGGCGCTGGCTTCGGCGCGCGCCGCTCCCGAACTGCGCCTGCCATTCTCCGGTACCGATCTTCTGGCGCGCGGCGTGCCCGACGGCAAAGCAATCGGCGAGGCCTTGCGCGATCTGCAAACGCGCTGGATCGAGGCCGGTTTCCCGCAGGACAAGCGCCGGCTCGCCGAATTGCTCGATGCCGCCGCCGCGGCGGCGAAAAAATGAGCCGAGCCCGATCAGTTCATCGAAAGCACGAGATTGCGGATGACGGGATAGATTTCCCCGTTCCAGCGCTTGCCGCTGAAGGTCCCATAATGGCCGACGCCCGCCTGGAAATGATGACGCTTCAAATGCGGACGAAGGCCGTTGCAGAGCAGATGCGCAGCGGCCGTCTGGCCGATCGAACAAATGTCGTCGCGCTCGCCCTCGATGGTCAGCAGCGCGGTGCGCCGGATGGCGCGCGGATCGACCTTATTCCCGCGATAGGTCAGTTCGCCCTTGGCAAGTAAGGCATCCTGGAACACGACCTTGACCGTCTCGATGTAGAATTCGGCGGGCAGATCGAGCACCGCGAAATATTCGTCATAGAACGTGGCGATCGCCTTGGCCTCTTCGATCCTGCCATTGGCGAGGTGCTGATAAAGATCGCGATGCGCTTTAACGTGGCGCTCCATGTTCATCGACATGAAGGCGTAAAGCTGCACGAAACCCGGATAGACGCGGCGTCCCGCGCCCGGCAGCCGGAACGGCACGCGCGAGATCAGGTTCTTTTCGAACCATTCGATCGGCTTTGAGCTCGCAAGCGCATTGACCTTCGACGGATTGACCCTGGTGTCGATCGGACCGGCCATCAGCGTCATGCTGCGCGGCTCGGCGGGATTGCGCTCCTCGGCCATCACGGCGACGGCGGCGAGCGCCTGAACGCAAGGCTGACAGACGGCGAGCACATGCGCGCCGGGGCCGATCTTCTCCAGGCATTTGACGACATAGTCGACGTAATCCTCGAAGCCGAAGCCGCCTTCGCCCAGCGGCACGTCGCGCGCGTTCTTCCAGTCGGTGATGTAGACTTCGTGGTCGTTGAGCAACGTCCTCACGGTCTCGCGCAAGAGAGTCGCGAAATGCCCCGAGAGCGGTGCGACAATGAGCATTTTCGGCTGCGGCGCGGTGGCGTCGCCCTTGGCGAAATGGACGAGATCGCAGAAGGGCAAAGAGAGCAGGATCTCTTCGCGCACGCCCACCTCGGCGCCGTCGATCGCAATGCGCTCGATGCCATAGGAGGGGCGCTCGTGCGTGAGCCTGCTGCGCGCAATCAGCTCGAGAAGCGCCAGCAGGTTCTTGTAGAAACCGAGGTCGTCGATGTTATTGAAGAGCTTGCCGAGGCCGACGCCGGCGCGTGCCATGGCGCGCAGGGGTTCGGAAGCATCCGAATAGGTCTGATAGGCACGGTACAGCATGTCGCTCGGCGTATAATCCAGGCTTAACAAATCGTAGTGCCTTTTATGCTGCGCTGCAATATCATCTGAGTCCTGGAGACGATTCACCAAGGAGCGGCCATGACCCGTCCGGTGCTGACCATCTCAAGCAAGAACTACTCCTCTTGGTCGCTGCGCGGCTGGCTGCTGTGCCGGTTGGCCGGGCTCGACGTCGAAGAACAGCCGGTTTCGCTCGACGATCCGGCCAATCGGGCCGAACTCTTGCTGCTGGCACCGTCGGTTCTGGTCCCGCGCCTGACCGAAGACGGGGTCAGCGTCTGGGACACGTTGGCCATCGCCGAATATCTGGCCGAGCGCCGTCCGGACGCGGGCATGTTGCCCTCGGAACGGGTGGCGCGCGCCCATTGCCGCTCGATTTCGGGCGAAATCCATTCCGGCTTCTACAATCTGCGTTCGGCGCTGCCGATGAACCTCAAGGCGCGGCATACCAATTTCAAGATTTTCGCCGGGGCCCAGCCCGATATCGACCGGGTGCAGGCCATCTGGGCGGAATGTCTCGAGCGCTGGGGCGGTCCATTCCTCTATGGCGCCAAGCCGACGATTGCCGACGCCATGTATGCGCCGGTCTGCACGCGCTTTCTTACCTATGGCGTGCCGGCGACAGAGAAGACGAAAGCCTATTGCCAGACGATCATGGCGTGGCCGCCGATGCGGCAATGGGTCGAAGCCGCGAAAGCCGAGCCCGACGAAGTCGCCGAGCTCGACGTCGAATTCTGAATTCTTCGCTCGCCGCCTAAAAAAGAGGCCGCCCCGGGCGGCCTCTTCGAACGCTTGCGCTCAGCAGGGCGCGCACCAGCATCTGCCCCAACCGCAGACCCTATGGCTCCAGGGCCCGCACCAACGGCCCCAGAAAGGACCGCACGCCGCCTTCTCGATCGGCGAAAAGTTCTGAACTTGCGCCTTGATGTCGGCGGCGCCGCGCGTCGTTTGCGCGGTTGCGCCCGACGCGACCGCCGCCAAAAGGATAGCCGTTGTCGCAAACATGACATTTCGCATTTTAATCGGCGTTTTCATTGGCGTTTCCTCCTCACCCCACTGGGCTCGCCCGAAGTTGAGTTCGGGCGGGTCGATCTAAATCAAAATTCGGACGCAAGTCCATCGGCGCAAGGCGCGGAAATAAAATTTATCGGCGGGGGATTTTGCTTATCGCCCGGCACGGTTCGGCTTATTCCCCGAGCGGCGGAATTCGGCGTTACGCCGCCGCCTTCATCGCGATCGCGGCAAGCGCGCGCAGAATGACGCGAGTGGCGTCGAGCCGCACCAGCGGATCCTCGAAATCGCGGATAAAGACCAAGCGATGATCGGGACGCATTCTAGCCTCGGGACCCTGTTGCGTGAGGTAGCGCACCAGGCCCTGCGGATTGGCGAAAAAATTGTCGCGAAATGAAATGATGATGCCCTTCGGCCCGGCCTCCAGCTTTTCGACATTGGCCTTGCGGCAGAGCGCCTTGATGGCGACGACCTTCAGCAGCTGCTCGACTTCGCGCGGTAGCGGCCCGAAGCGATCGATCATCTCCGCGGCGAAAGCCTCGATCTCGGCGTCGGTCTCGAGTTTCGAGAGCCGCCGGTAAAGACCCAGGCGCACGTCGAGATCGGCGACATAATCTTCCGGAATGGTCACCGGCGTGCCGAGGGTGATGCTCGGCGACCAGGCTTCTTCGACGGGCTCCTGCGCGCCGGCTTTCAGCGCCACGACCGCTTCCTCGAGCATCTGCTGGTAGAGTTCGTAGCCGACCTCCTTGATGTGCCCGGACTGTTCCTCGCCCAAAAGGTTGCCCGCGCCGCGAATGTCGAGATCGTGGCTCGCCAGCTGGAAGCCGGCGCCAAGCGTATCGAGCGACTGCAAGACCTTCAGACGCTTCTCCGCCTGCGGCGTCAGCGTGCGGTCGGGAGGGACGGTGAAGAGCGCATAGGCGCGGGTCTTGGAGCGCCCGACGCGGCCGCGCAGCTGATAGAGCTGCGCCAGGCCGAACATGTCGGCGCGCTGCACGATGAGCGTATTGGCGCGCGGGATGTCGAGGCCGGATTCGACGATCGCCGTCGACAGCAGGATGTCGTATTTGCCGTCGTAGAAGGCCGCCATCCGCGCTTCGAGTTCGGAAGCCGGCAATTGGCCGTGGGCGACGACATATTTCGCCTCGGGCACGTTGCGGCGCAGGAAATCGGCCGCCTGGTCGATGTCCTCGATGCGCGGACAGACGTAAAAGCTTTGTCCGCCACGGTAGCGTTCGCGCAGCAGCGCTTCGCGCGCCAACAGCGCATCGAAAGGCGAGACGAAGGTGCGCACCGCAAGCCGGTCGACAGGGGGCGTGGCGATGATCGAAAGTTCGCGTACGCCGGTCAAAGCGAGTTGCAAGGTGCGCGGGATGGGCGTCGCCGAGAGCGTCAATACATGCACTTCGGCGCGCAGTTCTTTCAGCCTCTCCTTATGTTTGACGCCGAAATGCTGTTCTTCGTCGACCACGACGAGGCCGAGATCCTTGAAGACAATCGTCTTGCCGAGAAGTGCATGCGTTCCGATGACGATGTCGATCTCGCCCGAAGCAAGCCCCGCCTTGACGCGCTTGCTTTCGGTCGAGCCGACCATGCGCGAGACTTGTGCGACCTTGACCGGCAGCCCCGCAAAACGCGCCTGAAAGACTTTGGCATGCTGGCGCGCCAACAGCGTCGTCGGGGTGACCACCGCGACCTGCTTGCCATTGATCGCGGCGACGAATGCGGCGCGCAGCGCCACTTCCGTCTTGCCGAAGCCGACGTCGCCGCAGACAAGTCGGTCCATCGGCTTGCCGGAGGCGAGGTCGTCGAGCACCGCCGCAATCGTCGCCGCCTGATCCTCTGTTTCGTCGTAGGGAAAGCCGGCGCAGAAAGCCTCATAGAGCGGCTCGGGGGGCGTAAGTTTGGGCGCGGCGCGTGTCTGCCGCGCGGCCGCCACCTGCAAAAGCCCCGCCGCCGCTTCGAGGACGCGGCGGCGCATCCGCGCCTTGCGCCTCTGCCAGGCGACGCCGCCGAGCCTGTCGAGCTCGACATCCGCTCCTTCCGAGCCGTAGCGCGAAAGCAGCTCGATGTTCTCGACCGGCAGGAAGAGCTTGGCGCCCTCGGCGTAATGGATCTCCAGGCAGTCATGCGGCGCGCCGGCCGCTTCGATCGGTGTCAGGCGCTTGAAGCGGCCGATGCCGTGATCGACATGGACGACGAGATCACCGGCCGAAAGCGCGGTGACTTCGGCGATCGAATCCTGCGCGCGGCGGGGGCGCTTGCGACCGTGAATCAGCCGGTCGCCGAGAATGTCCTGTTCCCCGACGACCGCGAGATCCGGAGTCTCGAATCCGGCTTCCAGTCCGATGACGGCGAGCGCCGGGCTCGACCTTGGCAGCTGCACGGCCTCAAAAAGCGAGGCGACGGGTTCGAGACCGGCGAGGCCGAAATCTTTCAGCACGTGGCCGAGACGCTCGCGCGAGCCCTCCGACCAGCCGGCGACGATGACCCGCTTCCCCTGCGCCTGCAGCGCCCGCACATGTTCGGCGGCGGCGTGAAAGACGTTGGCGCCTTCGTCGTTGCGCTCCGCCGCGAAATTGCGCCCCACCCGTCCGGCACAGTCGATGACGCCAGCGCCTTGCGGCTGCGCAAAGGGCGTTACGCGCGCCACGCCGGCCGTCGTCAGGCGTTCGTCCCATTCGGCGACGGAGAGGTAAAGCGTCTCGGCCGGCAGCGGCTTGTAGGAAGCCTGCGCCGGATCGGCGTCATAGGCCGACTTGCGCGCGCCGTAATAATCCTTGACCTGCGCGAGACGCTCTTTCGCCGCCTCCTCGGTGAGCGGGTCGAGAATCAGCGGCGCGCCGCCCGTATAATCGAAGAGCGTATCGAGATGCTCGTAGAAGAGCGGCAGCCAATGTTCGATTCCAGGATGGCGCCGGCCCTCGCTCACCGCCTCGTAAAGCGTATCTCCCAGCGTGTTCGCCCCGAACGCCGCCACATAGCCTTGGCGGAAGCGGCGCATCGAGTCCGTCGTCAGCTGCACCTCGCTCATCGGCACGAGATCGAGTCCCCGCAAAGGGGCGACCGTGCGCTGCGATTCCGGATCGAAACTTCGGATCGATTCGAGCACATCGCCGAAGAAGTCGAGACGCGCCGGCGCGGCAAGCGAGGGCGGGAAAAGATCGAGGATGCCGCCGCGCAGCGCATATTCGCCCGTGTCGCGCACGATCGCGGCGCGCATAAATCCATTGTCTTCGAGCCAGCCAACCAGGCTCTGCATCGAGACGGCATTGCCGGGCGCGGCGGAAAAACTGTCGGCCGCGACTTTCCCCAACGGCGGGACGCGTTGCAGGAGTGCGTTGACGGTCGTCGAAAGCAGGCGCGGCTGCCGCTCGGCGCTGCGCGAACGGGCCAGCCGCGAAAGCACAGTCATGCGGCGCGCCGCTACCGCGGCGTTGGGCGAAACGCGGTCATAGGGCTGGCAATCCCAGCCCGGGAAGTCGAGAATCTCGATCTCGGGCGCCGCGAAGGCCAGGGCCTCGCTGAAGGCATGGGCGCGCTGTTCGTCGCGCGCCGCATGCACGAGGACGACGGCGCGCTGCTCCGCGGAACGGGCGAGAGCGCGCGTCAGATCCGCGACGCAGAAAGCGTCGAAGCCGTCGGGAAGCGATGCAAGCGTGAGTGAACGGCCCTCGGCAAGCTCGGCAATGGCGCGTTTGAGATCGGTCACGGGTTCAAATCCGCATCAAAGATCGAGCGGACGGTCATGGGCGTGGAAGCGCTTCAACTTCCGAAAGACCGGCGTGTCGAAGGCCTTGGGCAGGTCGAGCGCCCCGGTCAACCACCCGAAAATGTCCGGGTCGGGGACTTCCAGCAAGGCTTCGTAATCGGCAAGCTCCGCCTCGCTCAGGCGGGCGATCTGGGCATCGGCGAAACGGCCCATGACGAGGTCCGTCTCGCGCATGCCGCGATGCCAGGATCGGAACAAGATTCGGCGGCGCCGGGCGTCGAGATCGGCGCTCGATGTCTGCGAGCCTGACACAGCTACTCCCGCGCTTGTGCGGATTGGCTAAGGCGCTCGGCGCCGCCAAGCTCTATATAGCGAGCCGCCTCAACGGCGCAAAGCCAGGAATGGTCTGGCGAAGAAGCCTCGCTCTTCCTAGTCTCGCCGCATGCGCCCGACGCTCCTCAACGCGCTCTTTGCCTCGGTGACCGGCCTCGACGGCGTCGGCCCGAAGACTGCGAAATTGCTCGACCGGCTGGTCGCCGAAAACGGCAGCGGCGCGCGCGTCATCGACCTGCTCTTCCACCTTCCCTATGCAACAATCGACCGGCGCGTACGCGCCAAGATCGCCGCGGCGCCCTTCGATCGCCTCGTCTTGATCGAGGCGACGGTCGTCGAACATCGCGCCCCGGGGCGGGGTTCGCGCGCCCCTTACAAAGTGCTCGTCGAAGACGAGACCGGCGACGTGCAACTCGTCTTCTTTCTCGCCAACCGGCAATGGATCGAAAAAAGCCTGCCGGTCGGCGAGAAACGCTGGATTTCCGGCAAGCTCGAACTTTGGGACGGACACCGCCAAATGGTCCATCCGGACCGCGTGCTCGATGCCGAGGGCCTTGCCAAGATGCAGCCGGTCGAGCCGGTCTACGGCCTGACCGAAGGCCTGCAACCGCGCATTCTCGGCAAGGCGATCGCCGAATCTCTGGCACGCCTGCCGGAGCTGCCTGAGTGGCAGGCGCGAGCAACAATGCAAACGCCCGCCTTGCCGTCTTTCGCCGCGGCCTTGTCCATGCTCCACCGCCCGCAAGACCCGGAGGCGATCGCCCCGACCGCACCCGCGCGCCTGCGGCTCGCCTATGACGAATTGCTGGCGCATCAGCTGGCGCTCGCCCTGACGCGCGCCCATATGCACCGCGCGCCGGGCCGCGCGAATATCGGCGACGGCTGGCGCGCCAAGAAGATCGTAACGGCTCTGCCTTTCAAACTCACTGCGGCGCAGGTCGGCGCGCTCGGGGAAATCCGCACCGACCTCGCCTCGCCATCGCGCATGCTGAGGCTTTTGCAGGGCGATGTCGGATCGGGCAAGACCATCGTCGCCCTGCTCGCCATGGCGAGCGTCGTCGAGGCCGGACGGCAGGCGGCGCTGATGGCGCCGACCGAGCTTCTCGCCCGCCAGCATTACGAGACGATCGCCGAATATGCCAGGCCAGCGGGACTGGAGGTGGCGCTGCTGACCGGTCGCAGCGCGGAACGCGGGCGCGTGCTCGAAGCCCTCGCCGACGGCGCCCTCGACATTGCCATCGGCACGCATGCGCTCTTTCAGGAAAGCGTCGGCTTCCGCGATCTCGGCCTCGCGGTCGTCGACGAGCAGCATAGGTTCGGAGTGCATCAACGCCTGGCGCTCGGCGCCAAGGGCGAGGCCGTCGACGTTCTGATCATGACCGCGACGCCGATCCCGCGCAGCCTGGTGCTGACCTATTTCGGCGACATGGAGGTCTCGACCTTGCGCGAGAAGCCGCCGGGGCGCACGCCGGTCGAGACGCGAGCCCTGCCGCTCGA
>JASHVQ010000116.1 GCA_030044485.1 Methylovirgula sp.
AGGCAATCTCAAATTTCGCAGGTTTTTTCGCGCCGGAGCATGGGCTTTCCGGCGCGCTCCGCGACCAAGAAGTTCTTGCAGGGCGAGGCGAGCCGGGCCTAACATTCCTTTATGGCCGAGACCCTCATCACGATCCGCGATGCACGCGAAAACGATGCCGAAGCGATCGCCGAGGTGCATGATGCGGCCTGGCGGCACGCCTATCGCGGCATCATTCCCGGCCGCGAGCTTGAGCGGATGATCGCGCGGCGCGGGCCCACATGGTGGCGCTCGGCGATCGTACGGCGCTCGCGCCTGGTGGTGTTGGATTTCGACGACGCGATCGGCGGCTATGCGAGCTATGGGCGCAATCGCGTCCCGGCGCTCGCCTTCGGCGGCGAAATTTTCGAACTTTACATTGCCCCGGAATTCCAGGGCCTCGGCTTCGGCAAACGCCTCTTTTCGGCGGCCCGCAAGGACCTGGCGGAACATGGCTACGAGTCCTTTCTCGTCTGGGCGCTCGCCGAGAACGAGCCGGCGTTGAATTTCTACCGCCGGCTCGGCGGAAAGATCGTCCGCCGCGCCTATGAGCGCTTTGGCACGGAACTCAGAGAGCGCGTCGCCTTCGCCTTCGAGTGAAGGTTGGAACTCTCGGGCGGCGAAGCGCTTCAACCCAGGACAAAGCTGGAGATCGGCATGCACCTCGACGCCATTGCAATTGGCGACAATCCTCCCGACGACGTCAACGTCGTCATCGAGGTTCCGATCGGGGGCGATCCGATCAAATACGAAATGGATAAAAATGCGGGCGTGCTGGTCGTCGACCGCTTTCTCTATACGTCGATGCGCTATCCCGGCAATTACGGCTTCATCCCGCATACATTGTCGGAAGATGGCGATCCTTGCGACGTCGTCATCGTCAACCGCCGCGCAATCGTTCCCGGCGCGGTGATGAATTGCCGCGTCATCGGCGTCTTGCTGATGCAGGACGAACACGGCAGCGACGAAAAAATTCTCGCCGTGCCTTCGCCGAAATTGACGCAGCGCTACGAGGCGGTCCACAATTATACCGACCTGCCGCCGATCGCCGTGCAGCAGATTGAGCATTTCTTCGCCCACTACAAAGATCTCGAGCCCGGCAAGTGGGTGAAGATCCAGCGCTGGGGGGATGCGGATGAAGCGCGCCAGCTCGTCCGCGAAGCCATCGCCCGCGCCGCGGCTGCCGCAAAGGCGTAGCGCGAGTTCGCGCCCTCAGCTGTTGCGAGACAGGCTGAAGACCGCCTGATCGCCGAAGAGATTCCACACCCGCCAAGGCGCATCGGCGAGCATCGGCCGGCCGGCGCGGTCGAGCGCAATGCCGCGCTCCGTCTTGGCCCCGATCTCGTTCGCCAAAGCCAGGAAGTCGCGAATCGTGCAGAGATGGATGTTCTGAGTCTCGTACCAGGGCAGAGACAGGCAATCGGTGACCGGCATTTTCCCTTTCAAGGCGATCTGCGCGCGGATGCGCCAATGGCCGAAATTCGGGAAGGAGACGATGGCGTGATGCCCGATACGCAACATGTGCTCGAGCACTTTGCGCGGTTGGCGCGTCGCCTGCAGCGTTTGCGAGAGGATCACATAATCGAAAGCATCGTCCGGATAATCGACAAGGTCGGTGTCGGCGTCGCCCTGCACCACCGACAGCCCCTTGGCGACGCAGTCGTTGACGCCGTGCTGGGAAAGCTCGATGCCGCGCGCGTCGACGCCGCGCTCTTCGGCCAGCAACGTAAGCAGAGTCCCGTCGCCGCAGCCGACGTCGAGCACGCGGCTCTTGGGCGCGACCATGTCGGCGACGACCAGAAGGTCGATACGTTCGGCGCGCGACAGGGCGGCGCGGCGGGTGCCTTGTTGATCCGCCAAGTTCAGCCCCCGGAGCGCGCCGGTTCCATGCCGCGGGCGCGCGCCGCGGCTTCGAGGAAGCCGCGCGTCGTGGCAAAGAACTCGGGAACATCGAGCAGAAAGGCATCATGGCCGCGGTCCGTCTCGATCTCGACGAAAGAGACGGACGCCGCCGCCGCATTCAGCGCATGCACGATGGCGCGCGAGTCCGACGTCGGATAGAGCCAGTCGGAAGTGAAGGAAACGACGCAAAACCGGGTTTTCGTGTCCTTGAACGCGGCGCAGAGCACGCCGCCATAATCCGCGGCGAGATCGAAATAGTCGCAGGCGCGCGTGACGTAGAGATAGGAATTGGCGTCGAACCGGTCGACGAAACTCGCGCCCTGGTAACGCAGATAATTCTCGATCTGGAAATCGGCGTCGAAGGAGAAGGTCGGCGCCTCGCGATCCTGGAAATTGCGCCCGAACTTGCGCTGCAGAGCCTCTTCGGAAAGATAGGTGATGTGGGCCGCCATGCGCGCCACGGCGAGGCCTTTGTTGGGATTGGTGCCCTCGTCGAGATAACGGCCCTTGCGCCATTCGGGATCGGCCATGATCGCCTGCCGCCCGACCTCGTGAAAGGCGATGTTCTGCGAGGAATGTTTGGCGGCGGCGGCAATCGGCATGGCCGCGAAGACGCGCTCCGGATAGCTCGCCGCCCATTGCAGCACCTGCATGCCGCCCATCGAGCCGCCCACGACGCAGAAGAGCGATTCAATTCCCAGATGGTCGATCAGCATGGCCTGGGCGCGAACCATGTCGCGGATCGTCACCAAAGGCAGGTCGAGCCCGTAGGCGCGGCTGGTCTCGGGATTGGTCGAGGCGGGGCCCGTCGTGCCCATGCAGCCGCCCACGACATTGCTGGCGATGACGAAGAAGCGGTTCGTGTCGATAGGCTTGCCCGGCCCCACCATGGTCTGCCACCAGCCCGGCTTGCCGGTAATCGGGTGGGCGCTGGCGACATGCTGATCCCCGGTCAGCGCGTGGCAGATGAGGATGGCGTTGGATCTGGCGGCGTTGAGCGTCCCGTAGGTCTGATAGGCGACGTTAAACGGCGCGAGCGCGATTCCCGCGTCCATCTTGAGCGGCCGGTCGGGGCCGAAACGCGCGACAAGACTATGCGGCGTGT
>JASHVQ010000117.1 GCA_030044485.1 Methylovirgula sp.
CGCGCAAATCGACGCTCGAATCGGCGTTGATCGAAAGCGGCCGCCCGTTGCTGATCGCGCCGCCGCGGGCGCCCGCGCAACTTGGCGAATGTATCGCCATCGCCTGGAACGGCAGTTCGGAGACGGCGCGCAGCGTGGCTTTCGCCTTGCCGCTGCTTTTGCTCGCCAAGGACGTCCCGGTCTTTTCCATTCCCGGCTCGAGCCTGCCGGGACCGGGCGAGGAACAGATCGTCGAAAATCTCAAACGTCATGGCGTCGCAGCACGCGCCGTCGCCGCGCATGCAACCGCCAAGACACCCGGCCTTGCCGTGCTCGTGACGGCACGCTCCGTCGGTGCCGACCTGCTCATCAAAGGCGGCTATACGCAGAGCCGTCTGCGGCAGATGATCTTCGGGGGTGCCACGAGCCAGATCCTCGCCGAGGCCAATCTGCCGGTGTTTATGGCGCATTAGCGCCGGGGTGCGAGAAAGAAGGATGCCGTGTCATCTGCGCCACGCTGAGGCATGCTAAGGTCGCAAGTCGTCGGCCAACCGCAAGAGGTCTCTCGTGCAAGGTGAAAGTCTCCTCGTCATCATCATCGTCGGCATCGTCGCCGGATGGCTCGCCGGCAAAATCACGCGCGGAACCGGCTTCGGCCTGATTGCCGATCTCTGCATCGGAATTATCGGCGCACTGATCGGCCATTGGCTGCTGCACCAATTGGGATTCTCGCATCTCACCGGGACGCGGATCGTCGATCAGATCATCACGGCGACGATCGGCGCGGTCTTGCTGCTCTTTATTTTGGGGCTTTTCCGCAGACGCCGCTGGTGAGGCCAACCTCAAGCCGCGGCGGCGGGCGGCACCGGCTTCATGCGCGCCACCCATAGGAAGATCGGCACCGCCGCAAGCTCGGCCAGGACGCAGAACGCCATCGCCGCCACAGGCGAAAGATCGTAAGCGAGGCCGATTGCGGCGCTCCCCAGGAACCAGAAGAGCCCATAGCCGGCGGTGAAGAGGCCGAAGGCCGAAGCGCGCCGGGCGGCCGGCACCATGGGCGCGACGGCCGCGGGAATCAAAGATTCATGCACCCCCATGCCGACGCCCCAGATCGCCGTCCCGAGAAGCGCCAGCCAGAAATTGCCGAGAAAGACGAGCGGCGCGAAGCTCGCCGACAAGAGCGTCAGCCAGATCAGCGCAGCAAATCCCAAACGGTCGAACAGACGTCCGAAGAGCAGCGAGCCTAGCCCGCCCATCCCCATGGCTATGGCATAGAAGATCGCGATCCATTGGCTCGGAACCGTCCGCGCACGGCTGAAATGATAGGCGATCAGCGGATAGTCTGCGAAGCCCGCAGCCACCAGCGCGGCTCCCGCGAGATAGATCCAGAAGATGCGCGGCAGCGATCCGGTCGCTTGCGCGGCTTGCGCCGGTTCGAGGTCCTCGGGATGCGGATAACGCAGCCGCGCCACGCCCACCAGGACGAGCGTCACCAGCGCGGGCGCGAGAAGCGCCGCGAAGGCGAGGCGGTAGCTCGCGCGGCTTGCGAGAATTGCGGCGACGAGCAGCGGGCCCGCCATGGCACCCGCCTGGTCGAGCGCTTCGTTGAGGCCAAAGACCCACCCGTAGCCGCCGAGCCGCTTGCCGGCATACGCGAGCATGGCATCGCGCGGCGGATTGCGCGTCCCCTTGCCGGCGCGCTCCAGAACGATGAGGGCCGCGGCCACCGGCCAGGTGGCCGACAGAGCCAGCGCGGGCACGGCAAGCATCTGAACGACATAGCCGAAAATGGTGATCGGCCAGAGCTTCCCGCTGCGATCGGCGGCCCGGCCGGAGAGCAGGCGCAGGCCATAGCCGAAGAATTCGCCAAAGCCCGTGACGATGCCGACGACCGCGGCGCTCGCACCGAAGGTCGCGAGATAGGGCCCGATGATGCTGCGCGAGCCTTCGTAGGCGAAATCGGCGAAGAAGCTCAGAATGCCGATGAGGAAGACGAAACCGAAGGCGCGGCGTTGCGCGGAGGATTTTATGTCGCTCGCATCGGCGGCTGTCATGGCAATTCCAAGGGGCGACGCGGACTAAACGTGCGACCGACGTTGTAAATCTTACGGCACTTCGATTACAACCGCGCGTCGGAGGACGTGCGGGAGCGCCGATTGTCGCTGGATTTTCTTAAATCGGCTTTTGTGACGCTGCTGGTCACGGTCGATCCGCCCGGTCTTGCCCCGGTGTTCATCGCTTTGACCTTGGGCATGGGGGACGGCGTCAAGCGCGAGATCGCGCTACGCGCCACCGTAATCGCCTTCGCCATTCTTGCGGCTTTCGCCTTTGGCGGGGCCGCGCTGATGAATGCGCTGGGAATTTCCATTCCCGCCTTCCGCATCGCCGGCGGCTTGCTCTTGTTCTATGTCGCCTTCGAGATGATCTTCGAGCTGCGCAAGGAACGCAAACGCGAATTCGCCAGCCATGCGGTGCAAATCGACCATGTTCAGGACATCGCCGCCTTCCCGCTGGCGATCCCGCTGATGAGCGGGCCCGGGTCGATCACCGCGACGATCCTGTTGACGGAGCGCACCGCAGGCGATTGGCATTTGCTTGCCGGGCTCATGGCCATTGTCGCCGTCGTCATGTTGCTCTGCTACATTACCTTTCGCCTATCGGAGCAGATCGCGCGGCTGCTCGGGACGACAGGCAGCCTGGTCCTCAGCCGAATGCTCGGCGTGGTACTCGCCGCGCTCGCCATTCAATTCGTCGTCGACGGCCTGGTCTCGGTTATGGGAAGATAGGCTTGTTTCGCTTACGCCTCGGTCGCCGGACGCGTGCGGCGCGACTTGCGTTCGACGATGACGGTGCGTCCGCTGCCTTCGCGCCGCGTCGCGGTCACGACGCGCGCCGCATTCCGCGGCGCGACGCTTTTCAGCACTTCGGCACGCACCACTTCGACCGGCAGATCCATGAAGCCGGCGGCAATTTCGATCTGCTCGTTCAATTGATCGGAAAGGCCTTGCGCGGCGACAATCGCCTCTTCGAGCGTGGGCGGATCGCGGCGCACGCGGCGCGGCCCGTATTTCGTTTCCCAACTGTCGGCCATGGACTCCGCCTCTTCCGGGAGCGGATTATTGCGGCTTTGTTGCTTTGCAGCAAGAGCCGCGGCCCGCGACAATTGGCGCGAAGCCAAGGCTGAAGCCAAGGCTAGAGACAGGCGCGGGCGAAGGCCTGGAAGGCGCGCGCCCGATGCGAGAGCGGCGACGAGCCGTCGGCCGGCATGGCTTGCTTTTCCTGCATCATCATCTCGCCGAAGGTGCGCGTCAGACCATCGGGAAGAAAAATAGGGTCGTAGCCAAAGCCAAGCTTGCCGCGCGGCGGAAAGACGAGCGTGCCGTCGACCTTGCCCTCGAAAGTCGCGCTGCGCCCATTCGGCCAAGCCAGCGCGATTGCCGAGATGAAATGGGCACGGAAAGGCGGCGTCGCGCGCGCTTTCCTCAGGGCCGCTTCGACCTTGTCCATGGCGGTGGAAAAGTCACGCGGGCCGCCGGGCGAAATTTCCGCCCAGCGCGCGGAATGCAAACCCGGCGCGCCGCCGAGCGCGTCGACGCAAAGTCCCGAGTCGTCGGCGAGCGCCGGGAGATTGGCGGCTTTGGCCGCGCCTTGCGCCTTAAGTTTTGCATTGGCTGCAAAGCTTGCCGCGTCTTCCTCCGGCTCAGCCAGGCCGAGTTCGGCGGCGGATAAAGCCTCGATTCCATAGGGCGCAAGGAGCGCGCGCATCTCCCACAGCTTGCCGGGATTATGCGTGGCGATCACCAGCCGGCCGCCGAGCCGCCCGTCCATCCTAGGCGATCGCCTGTTTCTGCAATTCGATGAGCCGCGCTATGCCGGCGCGGGCGAGCTTCAACATGGCGTCGAGCTCGGCTTCGCTGAAGACCGCCGCCTCGGCGGTTGCCTGCACTTCGACCAGAGCGCCAGTGCCGGTAATGACGAAATTGGCGTCGGTCTCGGCCACGACATCCTCGGCGTAATCGAGATCAAGCACGGCCGTCCCATTGGAAATACCGCAGGAAACGGCGGCGACATGGTCGCGCAACGCCGGGTCCTTGATGATCGAGCGCCCATGCATCCACTTCAGGCAATCGCGCAAGGCCACCCAGGCGCCGGTAAT
>JASHVQ010000118.1 GCA_030044485.1 Methylovirgula sp.
TATACGCAGCGAAATAAAAATGATCGCGACGCCGCAAATGGCGCTCGAGGCCGCCGCCGAGGCGGCGCGCAAGGCGGGAATTGCCGCGCATATCCTCAGCGATCGCATCGAAGGCGAGGCGCGCGACGTCGGCAAGGTTTTGGCGGCGATCGCCCGCCAGGTGGCGGACCGTCGCCAGCCGTTCGCGCCACCCTGCGTGCTGCTTTCGGGGGGCGAGACCACGGTGACGGTGCGCGGCCGCGGGCGCGGCGGCCGCAACGTCGAATTTCTCTTGAGCCTCGGCATCGAACTCGACGGCCATGCGGGAATTTTCGCCTTGGCGGGCGACACCGACGGCGTCGACGGACTTGAAGAGATCGCCGGCGCCTATCTTGCGCCCGACACCCTGGCGCGCGCCTGGAAAGAGGGCATCAAGCCGCGCGAAAGCCTCGCCGCCAACGACGGCCACGGCTTCTTCGAGGCGCTCAGCGATGGCGTCGTGACCGACCCGACATTGACCAATGTGAATGATTTCCGTGCCATCCTCGTCACCGAGGATGCCGCAACAGGCTGAGCCTTGCCTCTCACCATTCTTGTCACCGGCTTCGGCGCGTTCCCCGGCGTGCGACACAACCCGAGCGCCGCTCTGATGGCGGCGCTCGACCGCCGCAAGGCTTCCTTCGCCAGTCTCGGCATAAGGCTCGAGACGCGCATCCTGCCGGTGATCTACGCTGATATAGCGCCGCGCCTTGCCAACCTTGTGGCCGAAGTGAAGCCCGACGCCATCCTGCATTTCGGCCTGGCGCCGCGCCGCAGGCGAATTTCGATCGAGACCCGCGCCGTAAATCGGCTGGCTAGCTTGGCTCTCGACGCGACCGGTGCGCCGGCCGGACGTTTCACTCTGGTCCAGGCCGGGGCTTTCGCTCTGGCGGCGCGCCTTCCGGCGAGGCAAATTCTCGCAAGCCTCACGCGTTCGGGCATTAAAAGCGCTCTCTCGCGCGATGCAGGCACTTATCTCTGCAATGCCACGCTCTATCATTCGCTCGCCGCGCGTCCCCTGGCGTTCGTCGGTTTCATCCATATTCCCTGGCCGGCACGGATAGGCGAAGGCGAGCGGCAGGGACGACCGACATTCGCTCAAATCCTCAAAGCGGCGGAGATCGCCATTCTCGAGACGGCGCGCGCCGCGTGGCGTGAGGCGATCCAAGAATGAGCCTTGATCTTTCGAGCTTCCTCATCCCGATCCTCGAGATCACCTGGATCGACATCGTTCTTTCGGGCGACAATGCCGTCGTCATTGCGCTGGCTTGCGCGCGGCTTCCCGAAAAGCAGCGCACGGCGGGAATCGCCCTCGGCACGACCGCCGCCATCGGCTTGCGCGCCCTCTTCACGCTGCTTTTCGTCGAGCTGCTTGCCCTGCCCTTCATCAAGCTCGCCGGCGGAATTCTGTTGCTCTGGATCGCCGTGAAACTGGCGCGCGACGAGCGCGGCCGAAAACCCGTCTCGCCGGCCGTCTCGATCCTCGCCGCCATATGGCTGATCGTCGTCGCCGACGCCGTCATGTCGCTCGACAATATGATCGCCGTTGCCGCGGCGGCGAAAGGATCGGTTTTTCTTGTCGTCTTCGGGCTTGCCTTATCTGTGCCGCTCATCATTTTCGGCTCGACGCTGCTCAGTACCCTCTTTGCGCGCTTCCCGATCCTCATTCTGGCCGGCGCGGCTTTGCTCGGCTTCATCGGCGGCGAGCTGATCGGCCGCGAATTCGCCGCGCCGCCCGCCCGCGTCCTCGACTTGCGCTTTGCGCATGCCGCCTATTTCACGCCGCTCTGCGGCCTCGTCGGCGCGCTTCTGTCGCTTGCGCTCGCCCGGCTTCCGCCGGCCGGAGGCCGCGGCGGCCGCAAGCCTAGCTGATGGCTCGAGCCATGCGGCGCGCAGCGCCGGCAGGACATCGGCTTCGAACCAGGGATCGCGCCTCAGCCAGGCGTCGTGCGCCATGCGGGATGCGGCAAGGCGATGAGCCGCGGCGGGCCCCGGGTCGGGCTACATGGGCGGAAAGCGCCGCTGGCTCGCTAAAAGTCATTCTTAACCAAAGTTTGTAACCAAGGCAGACGCCCGGCCACGAGCCATGTCCCTGTTTCGGATAGGTAGATTTGCGCCAATCCTAACGATCCTGTGAGCCTGACGTTAATCTTTGTCGGCCATGCTCTACGAAATCTTGCCTTCCGACATAGAAATCGACGGAACAAGCAAAGGATGACAGAAGTCACCGCCGAGATGATCGAGCGCGGCCGGGGCGTCGATCCGAAAACCGCGGCCGAACGGCGGCGGCTCAGCGCCAAGGTGCGCGAAGCGCGCGAAAAGCTCACCTCCGCAGGTTCGGGCCACCGCACGTTCGACGTCGAACTTCTTCAGCTTTACGCTAGGGGGCGCAAAGCCTCGATTTTCGGGCTGACGCTTTTGGCCGTCGTCGCGGCGGCCATCGCCACGACCTGGGTGTCCGTCTCGGCGCTTCTTGTCTGGCTCGGCGTGGCGCTGGCGACGCTGCTGGTGTCGTATCTCCTCGCCGCGAAATTCTGTTCGCTCGATCCGGCGAGCGTCAACGTCGGCCGCTGGCGCAGCAATTTCATCATCGCCGAAGTCATCCAGGGCATCGTCTGGGCGCAGCTCGTCGGCCTCGTGGGCGTCAGCGACGAACCGAACGGGCGCACCTTCATGCTCGTCACGCTTCTGCTTGTCGCGGCGATGAATGCGACCATCACTGCCTCGATCCCGATCGCCGTCTATGCGGGCCTCGCCCCGATGACCGCGGCGATCGTCACCTTCCTCTGGCCGGCGAGCCTCACCGACAAGACCATGCCGCTCGCCGTCCTGGCCTGCGGCGCGCTGCTTTATTCCGCCATTCTCGCCAAAAAGCTCTACGCGCGCTCGCTCGATACGCTGTCGTTCCAATCCGAGAAGGACGAGCTCATTTCGGAGCTCGAACAAGCCAAGGCGAACAGCGATCTCGCGCGGCGGCGCGCCGAAGAAGCCAATCTCGCCAAATCGCGTTTTCTCGCCACGATGAGCCATGAATTGAGAACGCCGCTTAACGCCATTCTCGGATTCTCGGAAGTAATGAAGGCCGAGCTTTTCGGAGCCCACAAGGTACCCTCCTACAAGGAATATTCCAACGACATCCAC
>JASHVQ010000119.1 GCA_030044485.1 Methylovirgula sp.
GCCGGCCGGCGCCGAGGACAGGCCGTTTTGACTAGTTCGCAGAAACGGCGGCGCGCGTTACGCCGACGCAGGGATTTTTCTCTCAATTCTTCTTGACGTGCGCTTCGGGTAACGCCGCGTTCGCTCATTCGAAAACCCCGGTGCATGCCGGCCCCCCGCCGGCCTGCCGCGGGACCGTCCGTTTCGGTCTTCCTGCGCATCTTAATGCTTCCAAGAAGGAATGACTCAATGAACAGCGTGTCAGAAGCCATAGTCACAAAGTCATCGCGGCCGAGAATTGGAGTTAGGGCGCGGCTCATTGCCGTGGCGGCCGGACTTCTAATTGCTTCGAGCGCCTATGCCGTCAACGTCCAGGAGGTCGTGCGCATGATTACGCACACCGATCTGGTGATGACAGACGGCACCAAGCTGCACGCCGACATCGTGAAGATGCATGGCAAGATGTATGTCATGATCCCGGTGGACGAGATGCCGGACTATCTGCATCAGCAGATTGAGAAGGTGATGCAGTAGGCAAAGCTTACGCCTGACGCTCAGAGGGCCGCGCCGGCCGGGGCAAAGAACGCCCCGCGCCGGCGCGGCCCTTCCGATTCGCGAGTTTCCACGCCGCCCCGGGGCCTGATCATCGGCGCTTCGCCGGAGCAATATCCTCTTCATTAACATCGCATTTACCCTGATCGGCCAGCATGCACCTGGGCGGCATGCCGCTCGGTTTCCGCGGGGTGTTTCGGAGCGCGCTTTCCGGCCGACGGACGCATCTGCCAGTTCGCGTCCTTACATCAGCGGCGGCCCGCCGCCGCCTGCCAAAGAAAGAGCCAATGTCCTGTCTGGTGCTGATCGTCGACGACGACCCGGTGCAACGCCGGCTCCTTGAATCGCTCGTTCGCCGCTTCGGCTATGAAACGGAATCCGTGGACAGCGGCGCGGCGGCGCTCGCCCGCCTTGAGCCTTCGGCCCAACCGGACATCGATCTTCTGATTCTCGATCTCGTCATGCCCGACCTCGACGGCATGACGGTGCTCGAGCGCATGCGCGAACAGAAACGCAATGTGCCGACCATCGTGCAAACCGCGCATGGCTCGATCGAGAACGTGATTTCGGCCATGCGCGCCGGTGCCATCGATTTCGTCGTCAAGCCGATCGGCGTCGAGCGGTTGCAGGTCTCGATCAAGAACGCCTTGCGCGTCGACGCCCTGGAAGAGGAAGTGCGCAGGCTCAACCGGCAGTCGTCCGGGACGCTCACGTTCAAGGAACTCGCCAGCAAGAGCCCCGATATGGAGCGCGTCATCCGGCTCGGCGAACGCGCCGCCAAATCTGTCATTCCGGTGCTGCTCGAAGGCGAATCCGGCGTCGGCAAGGAAGTCGTCGCACGCGCCATCCAAGGCGCCTCCGACCGGCGTGGCCGGCCTTTCGTTACCGTCAATTGCGGCGCGCTTCCCGAAAATCTCGTCGAGTCGATTCTCTTCGGGCATGAGAAGGGGGCGTTTACCGGCGCCAACGAAAAGCATCTCGGCAAGTTCGTCGAAGCCAACGGCGGAACCCTTTTCCTCGACGAGGTGGGCGAATTGCCCGCTGAGGCGCAGGTCAAGCTCCTGCGCGCCCTTCAGGACGGCGAGATCGATCCGGTCGGCAGCAAACGCCCCGTGAAGGTCGACATTCGGTTGATCTCCGCGACCAACCAAGATCTGATCGAACTCGTCAAGCGCGGCATCTTCCGCGAGGACCTCTATTATCGCCTCAATGTTTTCCCGATCAGCATTCCGACTTTGCGAACGCGCCGCATAGACATCGCCGATCTCGCCCGCCGCTTCACGGCGCGCTTTGCGGCGGAGGAAGGCAAGCGCTTGCGCGGCCTCAGCGCCGAAGCCGTGGCGCTGCTTGAGAGCTACGAATGGCCGGGCAATATCCGCCAATTGGAGAATGCGATCTTTCGCGCCGTGGTTCTTGCCGACGGCGACGAGCTGACGGTGACCGAGTTCCCGCAGATCGCCGCCCAGGTCAAAGGCTTCGAGGTTCGCATCCCCGCCGCTCCCGCCGCGCTCATGAAGCCGAGCCGTCCGGAGCGCGAAGTCGTGCGCGTCGAAGTGCGCGATCCCAATGTCCTGCGGCTTCTCGACGAGGGCGGCAACCTGCGCCAACTCGACGCGCTGGAGGCCGAGACAATCCGCTTCGCGCTCGCCTATTATCGCGGCCAGATGTCCGCGGTGGCCCGCAAACTTGGCATCGGCCGCTCGACCCTTTATCGGAAGATGAAGGAATACGGGTTTCATCAGGCCTATGACGAGACTGTGACCGAGGCCGAGGCTGACGACAGCGACGCCGCCGCCTAGATTCCTGTGGCGGCGCGGCCACGTTCACGGAGATACGGCGGGCGCTTCTGCGACATAGGCGCTGACCCGTTGATTTTGAAAGGCGCCGGGCCTTCATCAAAACTGAAGAGATGCGGCGCAGAATACCGATCGGCAGCAGAGCCAACCCAGTCGGGAGACGAGCATGCCGCGCCGCGAGGCTCTTCGGTTGAGATTTTCACCCGCCACCATCCTTATCGTTTTGGGTTTTGGGATCCTGCCGGCTGCTGCTCAGGTCGAGCAACCGGTGCCGGTCCATGCCAAGGCCGCGGCACTTTCGCCGGCCGAGCCTTCGGGAGCCAATTCGGCCGCAAAAGACGTTACATGGTCCCCAAACGCCTCGCCGGCTCCGGCCGAGGCGATCCAAGAAGACGCCAAGCCGCAGCCTGCCCCTGAAACGCCGTCGACCGTTCCGGCGGCCGAAAACGAGGCGCCGCCGATCCAGCAACCGGGTTCGCAGCCGCCGGCTGCTACCTTGCCGGGACCGGTTTCCCCAATCCCCGCCGCCCCGCCGGCCGCCGCAACCTCGCCCTCTATGAGCCAGCCGGCTCAACCCCCGGCAGCGGCGCCCGCACCGAGTTTTGCGGATCTCGTCAAAGGAGCACTGCAGACGCTCGTCCAAGCCGATGGCGCAGCGAGTTCCGAGACCCGCAAGGAGCATGCCGCCATCGCCGCCTTTTATGCGGGCTTGCCGTCCTCTCTGGGTCGAGGACGGCAAGCCCGCCCAGCCGGTCGCCGGGATCTTGGATCGGCTCGCGCATGCCGGTGACGACGGGCTCGAGCTCGGCGGCATGCCGGCACCGCTCTTCTCCGGCGGCCCGGACAGG
>JASHVQ010000120.1 GCA_030044485.1 Methylovirgula sp.
GCGCCACCGCGGCGGCATATTTGAAGCCCGCGAGTTCTGCTTTCGCCGTCAACAGCGCCGCCTCGGCGGATTCGCGATCGATCAGGTATTGCCGGTTGTCGATGTGGATCAGAGCGTCACCTTTGTGGACGAATTGATTGTCGTTCACGTCGAGCGAAACGACGTTGCCCGAGACTTGCGGTGCAACCGATATGGCCCGCCCGTCGATAAAGGCATCATCGGTCGTCTGATAGCCGCTATTGGCGAGCCAATAGATATAGGCGGCCACCCCGAGGCCGACGAACAGAAGGACGGCCAGCAATAAAACCACCCGTCGCCGGCCACGCGGCGGGCTCTTGCCATTGGCGAGCGCGCCCTTGCCGGCTGGAGTATCGGAATTGGCCCCTGGCTCGGACATAGGTTTGCGGCGAGAAGGTGAGGGTGGAGATCGGAGCGGTATGACTTCCGTGCGCCGCCCGCCTGCGGTTAAAATCGCGAATTAGCACTTAACCGAACTAAAGGGTTCGTATAAGATCGGCTCCGTCCAATGTCAACCGATGTCGTCCAAGTAGAAGGGCTGAAAGCGCGGCGAATTCCGCGTGGCGAGAAGCGGCGCGAGGAAATCGCCGCCGTGGCTGAGCGCGTTTTCCTAGAGTTAGGCTTCACGGATACGACGATGCAAATCGTCGCATCGCGCGCCGGCGCATCGAAGGAGACCCTTTACAGGCATTTCGGCAGCAAGGAAGGGCTTTTTTCGGAAGTCGTGAGGGCGCGCGCCGAACGCGTCTATGGCGGGACCGCGGGCGAATTCCTTTTGCATGGAGAGCCGCGTGCCGTGCTGATGCAACTTGGCTTCAATCTGTTGCGCCTCTTGCTCAACGAGGACCCGATCTGTCTTTTCAGGATCGTCGTCTCGGAAGCGCCGCGTACGCCGGAGCTCGGGCGCATCTTCTTCGAACAGGGACCGGCGCGGGTCCTGCAGGAGCTGACCGGCTATCTCGAGCGCGCCACCCGCCAAGGAAGCCTCAATTGTCCCGACCCGACCCTCGCCGCCCGCCTCTTCCTCGGAGCGGTGGTCGGGAACCGCCATATTATGTTGCTGGTCGCGCCGGGGTTTGAGACGATCACCGAAGAGAAGATCCACCACCATGTCGAAGCGGCGGTCGGCATGTTTCTGGCGAGATTTTCCGCCGCTTGAGTTGGCAGCCATGTCCGTAGGTTCGGATCCCTTGTCGGATGATGCGCAGGCCCTCGCCTGGCTTCTGCGCTGGTACGCCGACATGGGGGTCGATGCGGCCGTGGACCCAATTGCGCACGACCGTTTTGCCGAATCCGCGCCCGCGCCGAAAGCCGGCGGTCCGCCCATTCGCGCCCCTTTCGTTCCGCCTTCGCCCAAGCCGGCTGCGACAGCTTCACTTCCGATCGACGTTCCGGCGGGCGCGGCCGAAGGCCTGCCGCCGGCGCGGACGCTTGACGAATTGCGCGCCCAGCTTCTCGCTTTCGAAGGCTGCGCTCTGAAAGCCACGGCGACGCAACTCGTTTTTGCCGACGGCAATCCGCAGGCCGATATTATGTTCGTCGGCGAAGCGCCGGGCGCCGATGAAGATCGCCAGGGCCTGCCCTTCGTCGGCCGGGCCGGGCAATTGCTCGACAAAATGCTGGCGGCCATCGATCTCGACCGCCGCCACGTCTATATTGCCAATGTCGTTCCTTGGCGTCCGCCCGGCAACCGCACGCCGACCCCGCTCGAAACTTCGGCCTGTCTGCCCTTCATGCGCCGCCAGATCGAACTCGTTTCGCCAAAAATCCTTGTTTGTTTGGGCGCCGCCGCGACCCAGACCCTGATTGGCGTGAAGGAAGGCATCATGCGCATCCGCGGCCGGTGGTACGATTACGACATGGCCGGCGCAAGAATTCCGGCCATCGCCATGTTGCATCCGGCCTATCTGCTGCGTCAGCCTTCACATAAAAAATTCGCTTGGCAGGACCTGCGCGAACTTGCGAAAAAGATGCGGGCGATGTGAGCGATCGGCGCATCGCCGCCGGTGAAACTTCCAGTAGAACTTTAAGAGCTCGCGATGGATTGGCAGGACTTACGCCGCTCCGACAATATCGAAGACCGACGCGGCGACGATTCGGGCGGCGGCCTCGGCGGAATCGGCGTGCCGACTTTGGGCGGCGCCGGCCATCTCGGGCTTGGCGCCATCATCGTCCTCGGCCTGATCGGCTGGGCCCTAGGGATCGATCCGCGCGTGCTCATCGGCGGCGCCGAAATGATCGAAAACGGCCAATCGAGCCAATCCGGCAGCCAGTTGAGCGAAACTTCGACCGCGGATGCGACGCAGAACCAGAGCCAGGCGGGGACGCCAAGCGACCAGACCGGCCAATTCGTCGCCGCCGTGCTGGCCGAAACGGAAGATGTATGGTCGCAGGTTCTACCGGCGCAAAAGGGCATCCAATACGAGCCGCCGCATCTCGTCCTCTACAGCGGCCAGACCTATTCAGGCTGCGGCGGCGCGCAGGCGGCGATGGGTCCGTTCTATTGCCCGCTCGACAAGAAGGTCTATCTGGACACGTCCTTCTTCGAAGACATGAAGGAACGCTACGGAGGGGGCGGCGAATTCGCCTATGCTTATGTCATCGCTCACGAAGTCGGCCATCACATCCAGGACCAGCTGGGCATTTTGGGAAAGGCCGAGGCGGCCGAGCAGCAGGCGGACACGAGCGCCGAGCGCAATGCGATTTCGGTGCGCATCGAATTGATGGCCGATTGCCTCGCCGGCGTCTGGGCCGCCAATGCGCGGAGCAAGTATCACAATTTCGATCAGTCGGACGTCGAAAAGGCCGTCGCCACCGCGCAGGCGATCGGCGACGACCGTCTGCAAGAGGCGGCGCAGGGCTATGTCGTCCCCGATTCATTCACGCATGGAACGGCCGCGCAGCGCGTGCAATGGCTGAACACCGGGCTTAGAGCCGGCACAATCGATTCCTGCAACACATTCGCGCAATAAATTCGCATCTTACATAATCCGCCGCAAATTGATGCGCTGCGAAGGCCGCGCCCGCGTCGCCTTGACGAGCCTGGCGAAGCTCGGCGCCTTCACGCTTGCGCAGATTTTGCGCGAGGCGATGAGGCCGATGGCCGGCGCAAGCGCCGGAAAGAATCGCTCGGCGGCCGTATCGGGCGAGGCGCGCAGCAGAAAGCCGCGTTCCGCCATTTGCCCCGACGCCAACAGTTCGCCGACGGCTTCGACCCATCCCGTCTCCGGCACATGGCCGGCATGCAGGATGAGCAGGTCCGAGCCGCGGGCCAGCGCCAGGGCCTGACGCAAAGCGTCGCTTTCGCTTGCCGCCTCGACAAAAGCGCAGCCGGCATGTTCGGCGATCACCTCGAGCTCGCTCTGCGGCGGCCCGGCCAGAACCGCGTCGCGCAAAAGTCCGTCGACCGAGGCGGAAACAAAGCCCGAAAGGCTGCGCACCACGGGCTCCGGTCCCGTGCCGCGCCCCCGCCGCGTTCCGCATAGAAGGACGAGCGAAAGCCTGGCCGAAGAGGGCGGGCGACCTATCCGGCGATCTATAGAGGGCGCCATTGACAAGGCCGGCTATGTTCTCTAAGTGTTCTCATTACGTTCCATGGATTCTTGGATATTTGCCGATGTCCGTCACAGCCAAGGCCTGGAATGGGGCGCCGCCGCGGCGCCCCATTCCGAGATCCTCCGATCCGGAGCCGGCTGACTGGCGCCGCAATCCGCGGCGCGGCCGAGGCGCCCAATCCAATGAAAGCGGCCGGTTCGAGCCGCATGCCTATATTCCCGTCGACGACGGCTGGAGCGAGGACGAGCCGCCCAAACTCGAGACGACGGTCACTTTCGAACGGCCGAAGACGATCATCACGCGCAATGATTCTCCCGACATTTCCTTCGACCGTTCGATCAATCCCTATCGCGGCTGCGAGCACGGTTGCATCTATTGTTTCGCGCGGCCGACCCATGCCTTTATGGGATTGTCGCCGGGGCTCGACTTCGAAAGCAAGCTCTTCGCCAAGCCCGATGCCGCGAGCCTTCTCGAGAAGGAACTTGCCGCCAAGAATTACAAGCCGCGCACCATCGCCATCGGCACCAATACCGATCCCTACCAGCCGATCGAACGCCAGCATAGGGTGATGCGCCAGGTGCTCGAAGTTCTGGCGCGCAGCAATCATCCGGTCGGCATCGTCACCAAGTCGGCGCTCGTGTTGCGCGATCTCGATCTGCTCGTGCCTATGGCCGAGAAGGGCCTCGTCAAGGTCGCCCTGTCGGTGACGACGCTCGATCCGAACCTGGCGCGCAAGATGGAGCCGCGTGCCGCCTCGCCGCAGAAGAGACTCGCAACTCTCAAGACGCTTGCCGAAGCGGGCGTGCCGACCTGTATCATGGTGGCGCCGATCATACCCGCCCTCAACGACGCGGAGATCGAGACTATCCTGGCCCGCGCCAAGGCAATCGGCGTGCGCGAGGCGGGCTATGTGATGCTGCGCCTGCCGCTCGAACTGCACGATCTTTTCGGCGAATGGCTCGAGGCGCATTATCCGACCAAGGCGCGCCACATCCTTTCGCTCGTGCGTTCGACGCGCGACGGCAAGACCTATGATTCGACCTGGGGCAAGCGCATGACCGGCTCTGGCCCCTATGCCTGGATGATGGGGCGGCGTTTCGAGGCGGCGGCGGCGAAACTCGGCTTCGGCCGCGAAAAGCTCAAATTGCGCCACGATCTCTTCGCGGCTCCGAAGCCGGCCGGCGAGCAGCTGCGGCTGTTGTGAAGGGCTCAATAACCGGTGGACGCTCTCTGCCGTAACTTGAACGCAAAGCGCGTTCTCCTTATGGGAACTCCGAATGTCGTTCGGAAGTCCCATGACCTCGCATCCGAATTTCCGTCGCGAGCGAAAACTGGCCGGAGCCGCTCTCTGGCCGATCGCCGGCATGGATGAAGTC
>JASHVQ010000121.1 GCA_030044485.1 Methylovirgula sp.
CCGCCGAAGACCAGGAAACGCGCGATCCAAAGCCAAACGGATCGGAGTTCGGCCGCCGGCTCGCGGCTCTTTTCGGGCTCGAATTTGTGCAGGCTCTGCGTCGGCATGGCGAGCGGCGCCTCGGGAGGCATGCAGGCGCCGAGCTCATGGACCGCCCCGGCGCGCGGTTCGCCCGCGGCTTTGGCGGCGCCTTCGGGCGGCCAGGGATTGATCAATGTGTCCATCTGTAAAGCCAAGTCTCGCTGACGGGTTGGGCGTTGGCTTCGAGCCTAAGGCGCATTTCCGAAGAAGCCTCGCTGCCGGGATCGAGTTCGAATAGGACGCGGAATATCTTTTCGCTGGGGAGGGAGAATTGCTGCAGCGAGGTGATCGTGCCTGGGCTTGCGCTCAGCATGGGCTTCACGGTTTGGCTCTGTTGGGCATCGCCAAGAGCGTCGCCCGTAAACTCGACAAGAAAGCGACGCCGGCGTCCGCTCGAGCCGCGCCCGGCGCGCGTATCGGTGACGATCGCCAGCGCCGGCTGTTCGGGGGGGTACCAACACCAGAACTGCCTGTAGGCGAAGGAGGTTTCATTGCCGGCAGTCAAAGGATCGTGGGGTCGCCAATAGGCGATGATGTTGTCGTTTGATTCCGAGTCGCTTGGAATCTCAATAAGTTGAACTCCCCCGGCGCCCCAATCCCCGAGCGGCTCGATCCACAGCGAGGGGCGCAGTTCCCAATGCTGGTCGTCGTCCTGGTAATGATCGAACTCGCGGTCGCGTTGCAGGAAGCCGAAGCCGCGGGGGTGTTGGTCGACGAAGGTCGAGATCTGCAAAGTCTCGCGGTTGGAGGTCGGACGCCAAATCCATTCGTTCTGGCCGGTCGACATTTGTATGCCGCCGATCTCCGCCAGGATGGCGCGCACGTCGTCCGGGCGGCGATGGTCGATGGCATCGGAGACCACTGTCGCACTCATGGTCGCGAGCCCGAAATTGTCGACGTTCGCCCTTGGGCACAGCGTGCACTCGGTATCGATGATCGTCGCCTCGCCGGGGCGCAGCGTGAAACGATAGGCTCCGCTGACGCTTTCCGAATCGAGCAGCGCGTGGATGACGAGCGTATCGTCGGCGAGCGAGGGGCGTTCGATCCAATAGGTGCGGACCGTCGGGAATTCCTCGCCGCGCGGGTCGGCTGTGTTGATTGAAAGAGCCCGTGCCATCGTGCCGGGGTTCTGGCCCTGCGCCACGGCGCGAAAGAAGCTCGCGCCCTGAAACGTCGCGATCTCTGCAAATCCTTTGCCATCCTGCGGCGTCAGGATGCGGAAGCCGGAAAATCCGATGTCGCCGATGTCGCCGCGCAGCGTGAGTTTGCCGAAATCATAGAGGGAGGGATCGTAGATCAGCCGCCGCGCCTGACCTTGGGCGACTATGTTAATGTCGACCCGAGAAGAAAAGATGAAGCCGCGATGCAAGGGCTCGAGTGCGAAGCCGAGTTTTTCGTTGATCCAGAGCGCGGTGCCAGGCTTGCCGCGGATCGCCACATAGTCGTCGTAGCTTAAATTGCGAAAGGGGCCCGGCAAATCGGTCGGGATCGGCTTAAAACTCGCCTGGGCGAGCGCCCGGGCGGCATCCTTGACCATATCGGCCTGGAAAGGCGCTGCGTCACCAAAGGCAAACCCGGGCGGGGGAGCCGCTTGAGCAAAGGCCGAATCGATGCGATTTCCGCCTGTCTGAAAGAGTCCATTCATCCCGGCAGCCAGGCCGCCGAGGCCGATCTTCAATACGTCCCGACGCTCCAACATGAATCGACCGGCTCTCAGGGGAGCCATTGCTTGGAATTGACGCTTTGTCTCGTGTATATCGCATTTATCGCGCCTGCGAGATGGCTTTTTGGAGAGAATTTGGTGAGCGCCTTCCAATTCTTGCCGGTTTTGGCATTCTCCCCGATGGATCGAATGTCGCTCTTCCGGTTGCGCCGCCGCTGGCCCGCCAGCGGCGGGATGAACCGATTGCCTGAGACGGCATGCCGCAGCCGCCGAAGGTCGGCGCTTTTGGCCTTGCCCCGATGACACGCCCCAAAGCAAAGCGACGCTGCCTCGCCGTGGTGCTTGCCGCGGGCGAAGGCAGGCGCATGTATTCGCAGCGCCCCAAAGTGCTGCATGACTTGGCAGGGCGCTCGTTGCTGGCGCATACGCTGGCCGCGGTCGAGGCGGCGGGCGCCGACGGCATCGCCATCGTGGTCGCCCCCGGCCAGGACGAGATTGTCGGCGCGGCCAAACGCGCCGCGCCGGCCGCGCAAATTTTCGTGCAGAGCGCACCGCTTGGAACGGCGCATGCCGTGCTCGCCGCCCAGCCGGCTTTCGCCTCGTTCGACGACATTCTTGTCGCTTTCGCCGACACGCCGCTCGTTATGCCGCAGACTTTTGCGAAGCTGCGCGAGGCGCTCGCCGAAGCCGCCGTCGCCGTGCTCGGCTTCGAGGCCGCCGATCCCCAAGGCTATGGGCGCCTGATCCTCGATAAGGGCGAGCTTACGGAAATTCGCGAGGACAAGGATCTGAGCGAGAGCCAACGCGGCCTCACTTTGTGCAACGGCGGACTCATGGCGATCTGCGGCGCGCAAGGACCCGGGCTGCTCGAATCGATCGGCAAGGCCAATGCGCAAGGCGAATATTATCTGACCGACATCGTCGCCAAGGCGCGGGCGCGGGGGCTGAAGGTGGCGATCGTTGCGGCGCAAGAGGAGGAAGTGCTCGGCATCAACGACCGCCGCCAGCTCGCCGCCGCCGAAGCCGTTCTTCAAGGGCGGCTGCGCGACAATGCCATGGCCGCAGGCGTCACCTTGCTCGATCCGCGCCGCGTGTATCTTTCTTTCGACACGCAATTCGGCCGCGACGTGGTCGTCGAGCCGGATGTCTTCTTCGGCCCGGGAGTGAAGGTCGGCGACGGCGCGACGATCCGCGCTTTCTCGCATCTCCTGGGCGCCGAGGTCGGGGCGGGCGCAATCGTCGGTCCCTTTGCCCGGCTGCGGCCGGGCACGGTGCTGGGCGAGAGCGTGCACGTCGGCAATTTCGTCGAGGTGAAGGCGGCAAGTCTGGGGGCCGGCGTCAAGGCCAACCATCTCGCCTATATTGGCGATGCCACGATCGGGCCGGGCGCCAACATCGGGGCCGGGGCCATCACCTGCAATTACGATGGCTTTACCAAGTTCCAAACGAACATCGGGGAGGGCGCCTTTATCGGAGTCAACGCCGCGCTCGTCGCCCCGGTAAGCATCGGAGCCGGCGCCTATATCGGGTCGGGGTCGGTCATTACCAAGGACGTGGCTGCCGACGCCCTCGCCGTTGCGCGGCCGAGGCAAATTGAGAAACCTTTTTGGGCTAAGGCCTTTAGGGCAAAACACCGCAAATAGGCCTTGCGGCCTCGCGAGACTGATCCATGTGCGGAATCGTCGGCATTCTCGGCTCCGGGCCGGTGGCCGGGGCAATTCTCGAAGCCCTCAAGCGGCTCGAATATCGCGGCTATGATTCCGCCGGGATCGCCACGCTCGAAGCCGGCCGGATCACGCGCCGGCGCGCCCCCGGCAAACTGAAGAATCTCGAAGCCAGCCTCGCCGCCGAGCCGCTTCTCGGCCATCTCGGCATCGGCCACACGCGCTGGGCGACGCACGGCGCCCCGACCGCCGCCAACGCCCATCCGCATCACAACGGAAAAGTGGCGGTCGTCCACAACGGCATCATCGAGAATTTCCGCGAGCTGCGCGACGAGCTCAAGGCCAGGGGCCATGCCTTTTCCTCCGACACGGATACCGAGGTCGTAGCGCATGTGGTCGACGAAGCGATGGCCGGCGGCCTATCGCCGGTCGAAGCCGTGGCGGCGAGCCTGCCGCGTCTCAAGGGCGCTTTTGCGCTCGCCTTCCTTTTTGAAGGTTCGGACGATCTTCTGATCGGGGCGCGGCAGGGCGCGCCGCTGGTCGTCGGTTTCGGCTCCGGAAAAAGGGCCGGCGAATTCTATCTGGGTTCGGACGCGCTGGCGCTGGCCCCGCTCACCGACGAGCTCGCCTATCTGGAAGAGGGCGACTACGCCGTCCTCACCCGGCAGGGCGCGAAGTTCTACGATTCCGCCAACCGAGCCGTCGCCCGCAAGCGCACCAAGACGTCCGCCTCGGCCTTTCTGATCGACAAAGGCAATTACCGCCACTTCATGGCGAAAGAGATCCATGAACAGCCGGAGGTGGTCGCCCGCACGCTCGCCCATTGCCTCGACCTTTCCGCCGGAACCGTCGCGCTGCCCTTTGAACTGCCCGTCGATGCGGTGCGCCTGCCGCGCCTGACGATCGCCGCCTGCGGCACGGCCTTCATGGCCGGGCTCGCGGCGAGTTATTGGTTCGAACGCTTCGCCAAATTGCCGGTCGAGATCGAGGTCGCCTCGGAGTTCCGCTATCGGGAAGCGCCGATGCAGAAGGGCGGGCTGATGCTGCTCGTCTCGCAATCGGGCGAGACCGCCGACACGCTCGCTTCCTTGCGTTATGCCAAGGCGCAGGGCCAGAAGGTCCTCAGCATCGTCAATGTCGCGACCTCGACCATGGCGCGGGAGAGCGATGTAGCGGCGCTGACGCAGGCCGGCCCGGAGATCGGCGTCGCCTCGACCAAGGCGTTCACCTGCCAGCTCGCGCTTCTTGCCTGCTTGGCGCTGGCCTTCGCCAAAGCGCGCGGCACGATCGATGCGAAAGAGGAGGCGAGACTCGTCGCCGAACTCACGGCCATTCCCGGGCTCATGGCGGACGTCCTCAAACGCGAGCCGAGGATCGAGCTTCTGGCCCGCGATCTCGGCAGGGCGCGCGACGTTCTCTATCTCGGCCGCGGCACGTCCTATCCTCTGGCGCTCGAAGGCGCGCTGAAGCTCAAGGAAATCTCCTACATCCATGCCGAGGGCTACGCCGCGGGCGAATTGAAACACGGGCCGATCGCGCTGGTCGATTCGGATCTGCCGGTCATCGTGCTGGCGCCGCGCGACCGCGTCTTCGAAAAGACGCTGTCGAACGTGCAGGAGGTCGCGGCGCGCAACGGCCGCATCATCCTCATCGCCGACGCCAAAGCGGCGCATGATCTGGGCGTGCCTGCCGAAATCATTGCCATGCCGGACATGGCGCCCGACTTCGCGGCCATCGTCTATGCGCTGCCGGTGCAGATGATCGCCTATCACACCGCAGTCTTCATGGGCAAAGACGCCGACCAGCCGCGCAATCTCGCCAAGGCGCGCGACGTCCTCTATCTCGGGCGCGGCACGTCC
>JASHVQ010000122.1 GCA_030044485.1 Methylovirgula sp.
GCGTCACCGGGCTCGCCGGCGCCGGCAAGACCATATTTGTAACCGCGCTCGTGCAGCATCTGACGCATGCCGCGCGGCTTGCGGGGGCCGACGCCAAAAACGCCCTGCCGGTCTTTCGCGTTCACGCTGAAGGACGGCTGCTCGTCGGCCGCCTCGAGCCGCAACCCGACGACGCCGTGCCGCGCTTCGCTTACGAGGAGCATCTCGACACGCTGTTGGGCCATGGCGGGCGCAACGAAGATCGGGCTTGGCCGGAATCGACGCGGCGCATCTCCGAATTGCGCGTCACGCTCGAATTCGAGCGCGCCGCGCGGCTCGGCGGGCGGGCGCCTTCCGAGCTCTCGATCGACATCGTCGATTACCCCGGCGAATGGCTGCTCGACCTGACCCTGCTCGAAAAGTCCTATCGACAATGGTCGGAAGAGACGCTCGCCGCCTCGGCCTCGGCTACGCGCGCCGCGCGTGCCGCCGAATGGCGCAAGTTTGTCCTCGGCCTCGACCCGCGAGCACCGGCCCAAGAGGATGTGGCGCGACGCGCCGCGGCCTTGTTCAAGTCCTACCTCGAGGCATGCCGCACCGAACCGATTGCCGCCTCGGCTCTGTCGCCTGGCCGCTTTCTGATGCCGGGCGACCTCGAAAGCTCGCCGCTGCTGACGTTCTCGCCGCTCAAACTCGAATCCAGCTCTTCGCTTCCGCCAAATTCGCTCGCCGCGATGATGACGCGACGCTACGAGGCCTATCGTAGGCATGTGGTTCGGCCATTCTTTCGCGATCATTTCGCGCGGCTTGACCGGCAGATCGTGCTCGTCGACGTACTCGCCGCCCTGAACGCCGGGCTTGCGTCCGTGGGCGATCTCGAGGTTGCGCTCGGCGATGTGCTCGACGCCTTTCGCGCCGGCAAGAATTCGCTGCTCTCGGCCTTGTTCCGGCCGAAGATCGACAAAATCCTCTTTGCGGCGACCAAGGCCGACCATCTCAATCACCTGAGCCATGACCGGCTCGAAGCCATCCTTCGGAAACTCACCGCGCGCGCCATAGCGCGGGCGGAAAATCTCGGCGCGGCAATCGACGTCGTCGCGCTCGCGGCGGTGCGCGCGACGCGCGAGGCCAATGTCAAACGCGGCGGGGTTCTCTTGCCGGCCGTCATCGGCACGCCGCTGCGGGGCGAGCGCATAGGCGAGGAAATTTTCGATGGCGAGACGGAGGCGGCGATATTTCCGGGCGAATTGCCAAGCGACCCGGATGCGGTCTTTTCGCCGCGATCGGAGGAATCGAAGCCCAGGCCCGACTATCGGTTCCTGCGCTTCCGGCCGCCCGTTGCGGAGCGCGATGCGGACGGCGCGCCTTTGCCTCTGCCGCACATCCGCCTCGATCGCGCTCTGCAATTTCTGCTGGGCGACAGACTGAAATAGAGTCGCGCGCTTTAGGAGACGACAGGTGGCTTCCGAATCGAAGATGCGCCCGCAGGCCTTCCTCCTCGAAAAGGATCATGGGCTCGCCGTCAGGAAGAACGGCAAGCGCAAGGTCGTGGCGATAGAACCGGTCGACGATTTCGTCGCAAATGAAGCGGCGGGCACGGCGCCCATCGATCCCGCCGAGCGTGCCGTCGAGACGGCGCAGCGCCGCGGCATCGCGAAGAGCGCGCTGCTCTCCTGGGGCGGCGTGTTCGTTTCGGCGGTCGGCGGGTTCATTCTGGTTGCGCTCGGCAATTGGGTGGTGGGCCTTGTCGAGGAACTTTTCGCGCGTTCGGCCATCCTCGGCTTCGCGGCTCTCGTGCTCGGCGCATTGGCGGGGCTCGCGCTCATCGTTCTCGTGGCGCGCGAAATCTGGGCGATCTTTCGCCAGAGCCGCATCGCCCGCCTGCACATGAGTTTTGCGGCGGCGCGCGCCGCCGACGATGGCGATGCGGCGCGCCATCTCCTGGTGGCGCTCGCCGCGCTTCAGCCCAATCGCCGCGAAAGCGCCCGCCTCCTCGGGCTGAGGCGGGAAATCATCGACGGGCGCGATCTCATCGACATCGCCGAACGCGATCTCGTTCTGCCGCTCGACCGCGACGTGCGCCGTGAGATTGCGCAGGCCGCCAGGCGCGTCTCCATGGTGACCGCCATCTCGCCGCGCGCCCTGATCGACGTTGCTTTTGTCGCCGCGCAGGCCTTGCGTCTTATCCGCCGCGTCGCCGAAATCTACGGCGGACGCCCAGGCTTCTTCGGATTTCTGAAGCTCATTCGTTCGGTCGGCGCGCATCTGGCGATCACCGGCGGCGTGGCGGTCGGCGACTCTCTCGTGCAGCAGATCTTGGGGCACGGAATCGCCGCGCGGCTTTCGGCGCGGCTCGGCGAAGGCGTGTTGAATGGACTTTTGACGGCGCGCGTCGGCTTGTCGGCGATGTCGGTCTGCCGCCCCATGCCTTTTGTCGTCGAACCGCCGCCTGGAATCGGCGATGTCGCGCCGTTCCTGTTCCAGAAAGACGCAAAGGATTCGTGATCTTCGTCTACGCCACGCCGAGCTTCTTTTGCAGGCTCGTCGAAGAGGTGGTGTATTGGAAGACGAGTTTCTTGTCGGGATAGACGTAGCGATAAATCTTCTGCGCGGCGAGGGCGCCTTCGTGGAAGCCGCAAAGGATCAATTTCAGCTTGCCCGGATAATGATTGATGTCGCCGATGGCGAATATGCCCGGCACATTGGTCTCGAATTGCGCCGTATCCACGGGGATCAGGTTCTCGTGCAGATTGAGGCCCCAATTGGCGACCGGGCCGAGCTTCATCGTAAGCCCGAAGAACGGAATCAGCCTGTCGCAGGCAAGCTCGCCGAGCTCGCCCTTGGCGCTTTTGATCCGGGCTGAGGAGATCTTGCCGTCGGCGCCGGAAAGCGAGACGATCTGGCCGATCCGCAGCTCCATCTTGCCGGCCTGAACGAGTTCGCGCATCGCCTTGACGGAATGCGGCGCGGCGCGGAATTCGTCGCGCCGGTGCACGAGTGTCAGATGCTTGGCCACCGGTTGCAAGTTCAAGGTCCAGTCGAGGGCCGAGTCGCCCCCCCCGACGATGACGACATTCTTGCCGCGGAAGTCTTCGATCTTGCGCACCGAATAGAAGACGGATTCCTGCTCATAGGCTTCGATGCCTTCGATCGGCGGCTTCTTCGGCTGGAACGAGCCGCCGCCCGCCGCGACGATCAAGGATTTGCATTCGAACGCGCGCCCCGTCTCCGTCTTGACCCGGAAGGCCGGCGCCTGCGACTGGCCGAGCACCTCGATCTCGGTAACCATCTGCTCGAAATGGAAGGTCGGATGAAAAGGCTCGATCTGCGCCAAGAGCTTTTCGACAATGCCCTCGCCGGTGATCATCGGATGACCGGGGATGTCGTAGATCGGCTTCTCCGGATAAAGCTCGGCACATTGGCCGCCGGCGCGCGGCAGCACGTCGATGAGATGCGCCTTGATATCGAGAAGGCCGAGTTCGAAGACCGCGAAGAGGGCGGTGGGCCCTGCTCCGACGATGACGACATCGGTCTTTATGCTTTCGTCCATATCGACTCCTAAACGCTTGTAAGGGCGCTCGGTTGGCTTGAAAGACAGTGCGGCGCAACCGGCTTATTGTCGCGCGGCCTTCGGTCTAGCCCTGGCGCGGCGGGGTGGTGACGATCAGCCCATCAAGCTCGGGGGTCACCTTGATCTGGCAGGAGAGCCGCGAATTGGGCTGGGTGCCGTAGGCAAAATCGAGCATATCCTCTTCCTGCGGGCTGGGGCCCCCGGTCAATGGCAAAAAGGCCGGATCGACATAGACATGGCAGGTCGCGCAGGCGCAAGCGCCGCCGCATTCGGCGGTGATCTCCGGCACGGAGTTGCGAATCGCCGTCTCCATCACGGTCGAACCCTCTTCCGCCTCGACCGTTCGCTTTTCGCCAAACGAGTCGATGAACGTGATTTTGATCATGGGCGGTTCCGGAGGCGGCCTGGCAGGAGTAGGGGCTCTCTTTACTCAAGAGCTTCGCCGATGAACAGCCTTGTCTTTGCAGCACATGCACGCGCCCGGCGCGAGGCCGGACGCCACGTTATATTCGGCTTTGGGATGCCGCGCGGAAAGCTAGGACTGGCGCCGCGGGGGCAACCGGCTGAGATGCGCGGCGACCGCCTCGAGGGTCCGGCCGAGCGCTGCGGCCATGGGCTCGAGGCGCGCTGCGCCATTGCCGGCGAGCGAGCGTTCCAATTCCGCCGCCGTCTCGGCCAGTTCGAAGGCTCCGATCGCGCGCGCTGATCCGTTCACTCTGTGCGCGAGTTCGCGAGCGGTGGCCGGATCGGCCTTCGCCAAGCCCTCGAGCCGCGCGACCAAATGCGCCGACTGGACGACGAAAAGGTCCAAAAGCTCGCGTTGCAAGCGCGGGTCGCCGCCAGTCTGTTGCCCGAGATGGGCGAGGTCCAGGGCCGCGCTCGGATCGTCGGTATCGCTCATCTGCCTCTTTTGGCTCTCGGCCCTTTTGATACGGGTGCGAGGCGCACATCCGCCACTTGGGCGTGTAAGACCGTCCTCAGGCGCGGCCGGGAGAACTTGCTTTGGCGCGCCCCGGCGCTCCCGTCAAACAGCGGCGTCGCCTTGCCAGCGCTCGGTTTTTGCTGGAAATTCGGCATGCGGCCTTCCATGGCGGCGGGCCTTTGCGGAAATCTTTCGATTATGGTGAAGGCCGCGTTAACGACG
>JASHVQ010000007.1 GCA_030044485.1 Methylovirgula sp.
CTTCGCCGGCCTCGGGTCCGGGCCTAGCTTCGCCCGATAGCCAAGTGCCGACGAAGGAAAGGACCACGTAATGTTGTCGGTTTTGCGCATCGCGCCCAGCCTCGATCATTTCGACGGCGCGATTGAAGCCGACGATTTGGGCCTTGATGCCGACTTCCTCGTCGAGTTCGCGCAAGGCGGCCGCTTCGAGGCTCTCGCCCGCCTCGACACGGCCGCCGGGAAGCGAGAATACGCCGTCGGACGGCGGTTTCGTCCGCGTCGCAACGAGCACGCGGCCGTCGCGGAAGACGGCTATGCTGACGCCAAGGATCGGATGGGGCGGGTCGAAGTGCGTCATCGAATCAGGGATAGAGCCGCTGCTTTTCCCATGTGCCTTCGGGGCTCGGGCGAAAGAACCTGATGCGGTCGTGAAGGCGGAAAGCGCCTTGCGACCAGAATTCTATCTCGACCGGCTTGATGCGATAGCCGATCCAATGCGGCGGGCGCGGAACGCCGCTCAGGGCGAATTTGGCGGCGTATTTCGCGACCGCGGCTTCAAGCGCCATGCGGCTTTGGAGCGGCCGCGACTGTTGGCTCGCCCAGGCCCCGATGCGGCTTTGCAAGTCGCGGGTGCCGAAATAGGCATCGGCCACGGCGTCGCCGACGATCTCCACCGGGCCGCGGATGCGCACCTGGCGGTTGAGCGATTTCCAATAAAAAACCCCAGCCGCCTTCATATTGGCGGCCAATTGGCGCCCTTTTGCGCTGCCCGAATTGCTGTAGAAAACAAAGCCGTTGGCATCGAAGCCCTTGAGAAGTACCATTCTTGCGTCTGGCAGGCCTTGGGGGTCGGTCGTTGCCAGGGCCAGGGCATTCGGATCGCGCGGTTCGGCCTTTTCCGCCGCCGCGAGCCAGTCCGCAAAGAGGGCGAAAGGTTCGTCGGCATCGGTAAAGTCATGCACGGTTAATTCATCCCAGGATAGACTGAGCCGTGAGGGACGAGGGTTGAGCCTGTTGCCTTATATAGGAAAAGACTGGGTGCTGGGAAAAGCCGGGCTTCCGGCAGCGCTTTCGTTTTGCGCCGCACTCGGTGCCTGCTCGGTCTCCATGCCCATGGGCTCTTTGATCGGCTCGCATGACGACGATCAAACCGCTTCGGTCGCCCAACCCGCGCAGCAAGGCGGCCAAACTCCTCAAGCCGCGATGGATCCCTCGCCCATTGCCGGATTGCAAAATGCCGATTGGCAGCAGGCGAAAATAGCCTTGGCAAGTGCGATGGACGGCGACGGCGACGGCGCCGCCGTTTCCTGGGATAATCCCACCTCGGGCAACAAAGGCTCGTTCGTGGCGATCGGCGAAGCCTATTCGACCGACACGGGAACCTGCCGCGGCTTTCGGGCCGCCATCGATCGCACCGACGGCAACGATGCCCTGCAAGGCACCGCCTGCACCGACAAGCCCGGCGACTGGGTCATCACCGACGTAAAGCCCTGGAACAAGGGCTGAGGCGGCCCGGCGCGCGTCAACGCTTTCGACCCGCGCAACATTGGCATTGATAGGCGCGCCAAAGCTTTGTAGCTTCGGCGGCGATGGTTCCCTTCGGGGATCAAAAGGGAACATGGTGAGGCTCGTAGAGCCAAGACCATGGCTGCCCCCGCAACTGTAAGCGGCGAGCCGCGCGTCATGACGCCACTGGGCAACCGGGAAGGCGGCGCAAGGCAAGGACCCGCGAGCCAGGAGACCTGCCATCGGCCGTGGTCACGCGCGAACGCATCGGGCGGGGTGCACCGATGGAGGCGAAAGAATCCGCTTGGATTCGCTCGCCTTGGCTCGCGGTGACGTGTCACGTCGCCGCGAGGTTCCATGTCTTACTTCAAGCCGCAGTCCGCCGGGCTTCGCCCGACGCTTGTCCTTCTTGCAGGCCTGATTTTCCTCTTGTCGCTGGCGCCCGCGCTGGCGCAGGTCGCCTCCGATCAAAACCAGCCGCTTCCGCAAATCGTCATCACGCCGACGCTCATCCCGACGCCGGAAAGTGAGGTCGCCAGCAGCATCACCGTCATCACCAGCGACGAAATGCAGGCCAAGCAGGAGCGCACCGTGCCGGATGCGCTTGCCGACGTGCCGGGGCTCAATGTCGTGCAGACCGGCGGTCCGGGGGGCACGACCTCCGTCTATATCCGCGGCGCCAACGCCAATCAGACGAAGGTCTATGTCGACGGCATCGACGTCAGCGACCCGAGTTCTCCCGACGGTTCATTTGATTTCGGCCAGTTGCTGACTTCGGGCATCGACCGGATCGAGATCCTGCGCGGCCCGCAAAGCGGTCTTTACGGCTCGAGCGCCATCGGCGGGGTCATCAACATCATCACCAAGGCGGGCGATGGGCCGCCGCATGCCTATGGCATCTTGGAAGGCGGCTCGTTCGGAACGTTCAACCAATCGGCCGGCGTCAGCGGCTCGATCTCGCGCTTCAGCTATTCCTTCAACTTCGCGCATTTCAGCTCGCAGGATACGGACGTGACGCCCGCCTATCTCATTCCTCCCGGCCGTCCGCTCAATCCCGACCAGTACGACAACCGCAGCCTTTCCTTGAAGCTCGGCGCGCAGATCACCGACAATTTCGATGTCGGGCTTGTCACCCACTACATCCAATCGAAGCTCTTTTCGACCAGCGACGATATTCTCGGCCCGGAAGCCTTGCAGAGCATCAACGGCAACAGCGAGCTTTTCACCCGCGGCTTCGGACATCTCGTCCTTTTCGACGGCAGGCTCGATCAGACGTTGGGCATCGCCTATACCGATTACAACCGCAGCTATCTGGATCCGAATCCCGCCTCCGACGACTTCGACCTTTATAACGGCGACCGGGTGAAGATCGATTACCAGGGCAATCTCACGGTCTTGCCGGGCGAGGTCGCGACGCTCGGGGCGCAGTATGAGAGGGATGAGATCGACGATCCCGACTCGCTGTCAGGCGGCGTGGTCAGTCCGGGTTTCTCGGCGGGCGTGACCGACGACGCTGTCTTCGGGCAGCTTCAGTCGAGCATCGGCCAGAGATTTTTCAACAGCGCCAATGTCCGCTTCGATCACAACGACCAGTTCGGCAATGCCGTAACTTATCGCGAGGCGCCGGCCATCCTTTTCCCCGAAACCGGCACGAAGCTGAAGGCGAGCCTCGGAACCGGCTTCAACGCGCCGAGCCTCGAAGAACTCTACGACAATTTTCCCCCGTTCTTCTTCGCCAATCCCAATCTGCAGCCCGAGACGAGCATCGGCTACGACGCCGGTTTCGAGCAAAGTCTCCTCGCCGGAAAGGCCTCGTTCGGCGCAACCTATTTCCACAACAACATTCACAACCTCATCGAAATCGTCACCAACTCGGCCTTCGTCGGCACCTACGCCAATGTCGACGAGGCGACCACGGAAGGCGCCGAGACTTTCGTCGCTTTGCATCCGTGGGAGCCGCTGACGCTGCGCGCGGACTACACCTATACATATGCGGAAGACGACACTATGGACGAGCCCTTGCTACGCCGGCCGCGCAACAAGGCGAGCCTCAGCGGCATCTGGCAGGTGACGAGCGCCGCGCAATTGAGCGCCACCGTGATCTATGTTGGGTCGTGGTTCGATAACAATCGCGACTTCACCAATCTCACGCCTATTCCCGTCTCCGGCTACGTGCTTGTGAATCTCGCGGCCTCCTACGATCTCGGCCACGGGTTCTCGGTTTTCGGACGCATCGATAATGCGCTGAACGTCCAATACCAGGACCCGCTCGGCTTCCAGCGTCCCGGGCTCGGCGTCTTCGGCGGGCTGCGCTACGCCTTCGACGCGCCCGTCAAGAGCCCGTGAACCAATGTCCGACATGGGCACACGTTTACATCGGATGAAAGATTGGTAGATTCACGCTCAGCTCGGGAGACTTAGATGCAAAAGGACGCCTATTCCTTCGATTGGCCCCGGTTCATGTGGCTTGCCGGGCTCGTTGCGCTCAGCGTCGGCCTGAGCCTCGGCTTGGCTTGCGCCGTGCCGCTTGCCGCTTTCGCGGCCTTGGGCGCGCTGACGATGCGCCGGCGCGCGGCTTTGCTCTTCATCCTCGCCGTGGTCGCGGCCAACCAATGCGTCGGCTTCGCCCTGCTTCATTATCCCCTAAGCGCCGTGGTCTGGGTTCCGGCCTTCGCGCTGGTCGGCGCGTTTTCGGTCTTTGCCGCGGAATGGGCCTATCGCAGCACCGCATTCGCGCATCCATTTGCGGGCTATGCCGGCGTCTTCCTCGCGGCCTTCGCCGCTTATGAAGGCGGGTTTTTGGCGATCACCGTGCTTGCTTCGGGCGATTTTGCGCCCTATGCCGGCCCCGTTGTTTTGCGCGTCTTGGCGATCAATGCGGCGACCTTCGCCGGGCTTCTTATCGCCGCCCGTCTGGCCGCGGCGGTCGGCCTTGCGGGCACGGGCCGCAGATTGCACCAACGCGCCGCCTAATGGTCAGGCTTGCGTCTGCCCGGCCTGCACCCCACCTTGCCTGACGAGACATTGCGCCCGCGCCAAACCGGGCGGGCGCTCATTTGGGCTCGAAGATGCGCGATCCTTACACTGTGTTAGGCGTCTCCAAGACCGCGGACATGGCGGAAATCAAGAAGGCCTACCGCAAGCTTGCCAAGAAATTTCATCCCGACCAGAGCAAGGATCCCAAGGCGAAGGACAAGTTCGCCGAGATAAGCGCGGCCTACGAGATTCTCGGCGACGAGAAGACGCGCGGTCAGTTCGATCGCGGCGAGATCGACGCCGAGGGCAAGCCGCGTTTCCAGGGTTTCGAGGGATTTGGCGCAGGCGCCGGGCCGGGCGGTTTCACGCGCCGCGCCGGGCCCGGCGGCTTCGAACATTTCGAATTTCGAACCGGGCCGGGCGGCGGCGGGTTCGAAGCCGGCGACCTGTTCAGCGAGCTTTTCGGCATGGGCGCCCAGCAACGGCGCGGCGGCGCGCAAAGCCGGCCCTTGCCGCGCGGCGAGGACATAACCGCGCAAATCAGCGTGTCGTTGCGCGAGGCGGTGCAGGGCGGCAAGAGCCGGGTCGCGCTTCCGACCGGCAAGACGCTCGAAATCACAGTGCCGGCGGGCGTCGAAGACGGCCAGCAGATCCGCCTCAAGGGGCAGGGGCAGCCAAGCCCGTTCGGCGGCGAGCCGGGCGATGCCATGGTGACCGTCAAGATCGCCAAGCACCCCTATTTCCGCGTCGAGGGGCGGGATTTGCGCCTCGATTTGCCGGTGACGCTCAACGAAGCGGTGCTGGGCGGCAAAGTGAATGTTCCGACGCTCGATGGCCAGGTCGAGCTCAATGTCCCGGCTGGATCCAACGGCGGGCGCACGTTGCGCCTGCGCGGCAAGGGCCTGCCCAATCCCGGCGGAACGCCCGGCGATCTGCTTGTCACCTTGCGTATCGTTCTGCCTGACGAGACAGACTCCGATCTCGTCGAGCTCGCCCGCAAGTGGCAGAAAGAGAGGCCCTATAATCCGCGTCAGGACCTTGGATAGTCTTCAGTCCTCATCACGCGAACGCAATCAACTGTTTAACGAATTGATCGCGCGGCCCTTGCCAAGCCGTGGAAGGAAGCCCCGTATGGGCGGCACGGACTTGGCCAATCGATACATCCGGGTTAAACGCAAGGCGCGGCCGGCGCCCCCGGCGCGCGGCCCTGCCCAGGACCGAGCATGACCCAGCCGGAGCGTGTTCCTGCCCCATCGACCCCTCCTGGCATTCTGGCCGGGCGGCGCGGCCTCGTCATGGGCACGGCCAACAACCGTTCGATTGCCTGGGGCATAGCCAAGGCGGCGCATGGGGCCGGCGCCAAGCTCGCCTTCACCTATCAGGGCGAGTCGCTCGAAAAGCGCGTGCGCCCTTTGGCCGAAGAACTCAACGCCCATGTCGTCGGCCATTGCGACGTGACCGATGCCTCGACCATCGACGCCGTCTTCCGCGAGATCGAGAGGCTTTGGGGAACGCTCGACTTCGTCGTCCATTGCGTCGCCTTCTCCGACCGCGAACAGCTGACCGGGCGCTATGTCGACACGACCGCGGACAATTTCTGCAATACGCTGCTCGTCTCCTGCTATTCCTTCACCGCGGTCGCGCAACGCGCCGAAAGGCTGATGACCGACGGCGGCGCGCTGTTGACCCTGACCTATTACGGCGCCGAGAAATGGATGCCGCATTACAACGTCATGGGCGTCGCCAAGGCGGCGCTCGAGGCGAGCGTGCGCTATCTGGCCGCCGATCTCGGCGAAAAGAACATCAGGGTCAACGCCATTTCCGCCGGGCCGATCAAGACGCTCGCCGCCTCCGGCATCGGCGATTTCCGCTACATCCTCAAGTGGAACGAATATAACGCGCCGCTGCGGCGCTCGGTGTCGATTGAGGAAGTGGGCGAAAGCGCCGCCTTCCTTCTCTCGCCTCTGGCGCGCGGCATCACCGGCGAGATCATGCATGTCGATGCCGGCTATCATGTGGTCGGCATGAAGAATCCCGCGGCGCCCGACATGGCCGCGCTGGCCAAAGAATTGGGCAACAAGCCGTAATTGTACGGCGCGCGCTTGGCCTCTTCCCAATCCATGCCGGCTGCCGCATCATTGAGCCATGTCCCATAATACGTTCGGCCATCTTTTTCGGGTAACGACCTTCGGCGAAAGCCACGGGCCAGCGATCGGCTGCGTGGTCGACGGCTGCCCGCCGGGAATTCCGCTCGAAGCCGAAGAGATCCAACATTTTCTCGACGAGCGCCGCCCCGGCAAATCGCGCTTTACCAGCCAGCGCCAGGAATCGGACCGCGTCAAAATCCTCTCCGGCGTGTTTCGCGATTCCGAGAGCGGCAAGCAGGCGACGACCGGTACGCCCATCGCGCTCTTGATCGAAAACGAGGACGCGCGTTCCAAGGATTACGACGCGATCAAGGACAAGTACCGCCCCGGTCACGCCGACTTCACCTACGAGGCGAAATATGGTCTGCGCGACTGGCGCGGCAGCGGCCGGGCTTCGGCGCGCGAGACCGCCACGCGCGTCGCGGCCGGGGCAATCGCCCGGAAAATCATTCCCGGCGTGCGGGTGCGCGGCGCGCTCGTCGCCATGGGTTCGCTGTGGATCGACCGCGCCAAGTGGGATTGGGCCGAGACGCGGCGCAATGCGTTTTTCGCACCCGATGCCGCCGCCGCCGTCTTGTTCGAGACCAAGCTCGAGCAAATCCGCAAAGCCGGGTCGTCCATCGGCGCGGTCATCGAGATCGTGGCCGAGGGCGTGCCGGCGGGCTGGGGAAGTCCGCTCTATGCCAAGCTCGACGCCGAGCTGGCCGGCGCGCTGATGTCGATCAATGCGGTCAAGGGCGTCGAAATCGGCGACGGATTCGCGGTAGCCGCACTGTCGGGAGAGGAAAATGCCGACGAAATGCGCATCGGCGCCGACGGGCGGCCGGGATTTCGCAGCAATCATGCCGGCGGCATTCTCGGCGGCATCTCGACCGGCCAGCCGATCGTGGCGCGTTTTGCCGTCAAGCCCACTTCGTCGATCCTGACGCCGCGCCGGACGATCGATCGTTCCGGCGCCGAGACCGAGGTCGCAACCAAAGGCCGTCACGATCCCTGCGTCGGCATAAGGGCGGTGCCGATCGGCGAAGCCATGGTCGCCTGCGTGCTGGCCGACCAGTTTCTGCGCCACCGCGCGCAGGTCGGCGGGCGTTCCTGACCTACTGCGCCTTTTCGACGACGCCGACGATGGGACCGAGCGGCAGCAGGCCGTCGTCGCGCCCGACCTCCGGCGCATAGAGACTCGACACAGATCCATCCAAGAAGAGCGCATCTGGGCAGGCGAGACGGTCGCGAAACAGAGTCGCGAACTGATAAAAGGTGACCGGTTCTTCGGAAATGGCGAAGACGACGATGTGGCCGTCTTTCACGCCGACGCCGTTGCGGATTTTCGCCGACGTGCCCGAAGCCTCGATCTTCGGATGCAGCTGGCCGCCGATGACCAGCATCGGCCCCGATTGGGTTGCATATTCCGGCTTCAGCCCGGACTTGAGAAAGCGGCTCGTCTCCATGATGCCCGCCGATTGCGAGTCGAAATAGAAGACGCCGTTGGGCTTCATGTGGAAATTGCCCGGGCCGGCGCGGGTATTGGCCGGGCTGATCTGCCGTCCCGCTTCGACGTAAAGGCCGGCGGGACGGAAATCGGGGCGAAACATGCCGGCGTTCATGGCGAAGGCCAAAACATCGCCCTGCGGGCGCAGCGCCGCGTCGATTGCGCCGAAGCCGCCATAGGGCCGCCCCCCGGAATCGGCCAGAAACAGGCGCAGCCGCGCTTGACGGACGTCGAAGGTGCAGATCGTGTAGGAAAGATCGGCCTCGCTGATTTTCTCGCAGGTTCCGCTCCCGGCCGGCAGCGCGGCGGGAGCGGCCAGCAGGACGGCGACGAGGCTCAGCGCGATCCGCAAGAGAGCGAAGGGCTCGACCTTTGGCAACATTGTGCGATCGCAAAACTCGCTTATCTAAGCTTGGCGAACATAACATAGGCCGAGGCTTTTTCGCATGCGCCGTTCGGTGACCGAAGCGATCGAGGCAATTTCGCGCGGCGAAATCGTCATCGTCACCGATGACGACGACCGCGAGAACGAAGCCGATCTCATATGCGCGGCGGCGCTCTGCACGCCCGAGAAGATGGGCTTCGTCATCCGCTATACGAGCGGCATCGTCTGCGCCCCGATCATGGCCGAGGACGCCCGCCGCCTGCACCTCCAGCCCATGGTCGCAACCAACGACGCGCCGCTCGGCACCGCCTTTACAGTCTCGGTCGATGCGCGGCACGGGCTGACGACCGGCATTTCCGCCGAACAGCGGGCCGCGACCGTCCGCGCCCTCGCCAATCCCAATATGGGGGCCAGCGACTTCGTGCGGCCCGGGCATGTCTTTCCGCTGGTTGCCCGCGAAGGCGGGGTGCTCATGCGTTCCGGCCATACCGAGGCGGCGGTCGATCTTTGCCGGCTTGCGGGCATGCCGCCGGTTGGCGTCATCGGCGAACTCACCAATGACGACGGCAGCGTGATGAAGGGCGCGCAGATTGCGGCTTTCGCCAAACAGCACGGATTGAAGCGCGTTTGCGTCGCCGAACTCATCGCCCACCGCCAGGAGCGCGAAAAGCTCGTCGAACGTGTCAATGTCTTCTCGGTCGAGGGGCCGAGCGGTCCGCTTACGGGCTACGCCTATGTCACGCCCTACGATCCGGTGCAGCATTTCGCCTTCGTGCAAGGCGAGATTGGCGACGGCCGCAATGTTCCGGCACGTCTGCATCGTGTCGACATCATCAACGACGTGATCACCGGCGGCGCGGTGATTCGCAAGACCTTCGCGCGCTTCAAGAAGGAAGGTCGCGGCGTCTTCGTCTATCTGCGCGACGGCACGGCCGGGGTGCCGGCCAATGTGCCGAGCGACTCGAAACGCGATTCGGAGGCGCTGCGGACCCATGAATGGCGCGAGATCGGCGTCGGCGCGCAGATCCTGCGCGACCTCGGCATTTCTTCGATAAGGCTGCGCACCAACTCGCCCCTCAGATATGTCGGCCTCTCGGGCTTCGGCATCGAAATCGTCGCTTACGAGCCGGTCGAAGGCGGGCCATGAGTTCGCGCCGCCGGCAGGCTCTTGCCCATCAGCGTCAGCATGTGGGCGGCGGCTGAACTCGCCAGTCCTTCGAGATCATAGCCGCCTTCGAGAACCGAGACGATGCGTCCGTCGCAATGCGCGAGCGCGACATCGATCAGCTTGCCTGTGACCCAGGCGAAATCGGCTTCCGTGAGTTTGAGATTGGCGAGCGGATCGCGATAATGCGCGTCGAAGCCGGCCGAGATGACGACGAGGTCGGGCGCAAAGGCGGCGATGCGCGGCAGAATTTGCCTCTCGACGGCTTCCTTGAAGATCGCGCCGTCGGCGCCGGCCGACAGCGGCGCATTGACGATCGTTCCATATTCGCCGCATTCGCGTCGCGCCCCGGTTCCGGGGAAGAGCGGCATCTGATGCGTCGAGCAATAGAGCAGGCTCGGATCCGACCAGAAGATCGCCTGCGTTCCATTGCCGTGGTGGACGTCGAAATCCATGATGGCGACGCGCTCGGCGCCGTGCGCCGCCTGCGCATGGCGGGCGGCGATCGCCGCGGTGTTGATGAGGCAGAAGCCCATCGGCTTGGCACGCTCGGCGTGATGGCCGGGCGGGCGCGCCGCGACAAAGCCGTTGTCGGCCTCGCCGCGCATCACTTTGTCGACGGCGAGAACGGCCCCGCCGGCGGCGTGTAAAATGGCCTCGAACGTGCCGGGGCCGACCAGCGTGTCCGGGTCGAGAGCCAAAACTCCTTCTTTGGG
>JASHVQ010000123.1 GCA_030044485.1 Methylovirgula sp.
GGCGATTTTGAAAGGTGCGTTCGATGCGGCGGGTTTCAAGCTCCGGCTCGGATTGAAGGACGTGCGGCTGGCGCTCGCGGCCAGCGAAGAATCCGGCGCGCCTTTGCCTTTCGCCGGCGTTTTACGCGACAATTTCGTCGATGCGATCGCGCATGGCGAGGCCGAAAAGGACTGGGCGGCGATTTCGAATGTCGCCATGCGGCGCGCCGGGCTCGAGCCGCGAAAAAGCTAGTCCCGAAAGCCAGTCTCACGCGCCTCGCGCCGCCTTGGCGCGCGGCGAAGAGGTGCGGCTTGCTCGGAGCGCGGCGCCGGCACGCGCCGCGCTCTGTTCGCTTCGGAGGTCGGATCTATTTCTTTTTGGCCACGGTGTCTTTGACGGACGGGGCCGGGGCGGCGATTTTCGGTTTCGCCTTTTTCGGCTTCTTGGCCTCTTTGGTGCTGCGGAGTTGACTTTTTGCCATAACGCTTCTCCTTGCCGGACGAGCCATGCGCGGACCGGTCTATGAGGCCGCCGCCCGAGCGCCGCGAAGACAGGCGCAAGAGCGCCAGGGACAATAACGAAAGCGTTGCTTCCGCGATCTTCGCGACAGGCTGCGTACGAGCAATCGTTGGACGGCGCGCCGCATGATGATCATGCCAACGCCGCCTTCGACCGGCAAGAATTTTATCGTAGCTTGAGACGCGTTCGCGCCGCGCGCTGTGGAGAAAAATAGATGCGCCCCGTCGCAGTTTTGGGAATGGTCCTTCTTCTTGCCGCCGCAAGTCCGCAAGGCGCCGCGGCGGGGCCGGCAGGCGCCCAATACGATTCGACGCATGTCTATGTGCCGCCGGAGGAATTCGACCGTTTCGTCGCAAGCTTCATGGCGACGTTCGGGGGCACGGCGGCGAAGAAAGTCGTCGCCACGCTGACGCCCGTCCCAAGCCGCACCATGTCGCAGCTGGTCCTGACTCCGGCCGGCACGCTTTCGGTTTTCGGCTATGAGACGCCGCTTCCCTACCCTTTCGGTTCGGAGCGCGGCGGCTATCTGGTCGACGACCTCGACGCCGCGGTTAAATCCGCCCGTGCTTGCGGGGCCGCGCTTGTCGTCGCCCCGTTTGCGGATCCGATCGGCCGCGATGCCCTCGTCCAATGGCCGGGCGGTGTCGTGACGCAGCTCTATTGGCATTATAAGGCGCCGAATTATCCGGCCTTGCAGACTGAACCGGAGAGCCGCATCTATCTGCCGCCCGACAGCGCCGACGGCTTTATCCGCGCCTTCAGCTGTTTCGCGCAAGGCAAGATCGAGAGCGACGATCCCGAGGCGCCGGGCATCGAGATCGGCCGGCCCAACGACACGTTCAGGCGGGTGCGCATTCGATCGGCCTTCGGGCCGATCGAGGTTCTGGCGACCGACGGCCACCTGCCCTTTCCTTATGGGCGCGAGCTGACGGGCTACGAAGTCGCCAATCTCGAAATTGCGCTCGCCAAGGCGGAGGCGTCGGGCGCGATCACGTTCATCGAGCCTTATACGTCGGGGGATCGCCGCTCGGCGGTCGTGCAATTTCGCGGCGGCTACATCGCCGAGATCCACGCGCCGGCGCGCTGAGCGGCGTCCTCGGTCATGCCTCGCTCGACGATCGCCAGCGGTCGGTAACCTTTGGAGGCGGCTCAGCCCTTGGTCTGCGACGGCAATTCCGCGCTTTGTTCCACGGAAAAGAGGGCCAGCGCGTCGGCGGAATCCCAGCGTGCGGGGCCGGCCATCGTGCCGATGTCGCAGCCATCCTTGCCGACCAGGATCGTCGTCGGAAGTCCGAGAACCTTGCCGTCCTGCTTCAGCGTCTCGAAAATATTGGCGCTGTTGTCGGCGTAAAAGGGCAGGTTGCTGACGCCGATCTCGTGGAGGAAGGTCTTTGGCCGGTCGAGGCGCGCCGTGTCGATGTTGACGGCGACGACCTGAAAATCCGGGCCGCCGCGCTTGGCCTCGAGCCGGTCGAGAGCCGGCATTTCCTGCCGGCAGGGTACGCACCAGGTAGCCCAAAGGTTAAGGAGCACGTCGCGGCCGCGAAAGTCCGAGAGCTTGACCGGCTTGCCGTCGCCCCCGGTAAAGGTCAGCTCCGGCATCGGCCGCGGGTCGCTCGCCAGCGCCAGGGCGGCGATCTCGCCATGCACCAAGGGCTGCAAATGGCCGATCACGGCGCGCGTCGAGGCGCAGGCTAAGGATGCTGTGGAGGCTGCGTTGCGATGCCGGGCTTCCATCTCGTATATGAAGGCCAGAACCGCGGCGAGAATGGCAAGACTGATGAACGGCGAGGGAATTCGGTTCAAGCTGGGATCTTGCTTCCAAGTCTGTTTTGTCATGCCATATTCTGAGAGCGCTGGACGATGAACAACAAGATGTGGGGCGGCCGGTTCGCCGACAGTCCCGACGCGATCATGGAAGAGATCAATGCCTCGATTGATTTCGACCGCAAGCTCGCCGCCCACGACATAGCAGGCTCGCTGGCGCATGTCGCCATGCTCGGCAAGACCGGCATCATCTCCAAGGCCGATGCCGCCGCGATCCGCGAGGCTTTAGAACGCATCCGTGGCGAAATCGAGAAGGGCGAGTTCAGCTTCTCGCGCAGCCTTGAAGACATTCACATGCATGTCGAGTCGCGGCTTTCCCAGCTTATCGGCGGCGCGGCGGGGCGGCTGCATACGGCGCGCTCGCGCAACGATCAGGTGGCGGTCGATTTCCGCCTCTATATACGGGATGCGATCGACGCGCTCGATTCGCAGATCGCCGCTCTACAGCGGGCGCTCGCCGCAAAGGCGCTGGCGCATGCCGGCGCGGTGATGCCGGGTTTCACCCATATGCAGCCGGCGCAGCCGGTCACTTTCGGCCATCACCTCCTGGCCTATGTCGAGATGCTCGGGCGCGACCGCGGCCGGTTCAAGGACGCGCGCGCCCGGCTCAACGAAAGTCCGCTGGGCGCCGCGGCGCTGGCCGGCACGTCCTTTCCCATCGACCGCACCGCGACCGCCAAGGCGCTCGGCTTCGATAGGCCGACGGCCAATTCGCTCGACAGCGTGTCGGACCGCGACTTCGTCGTCGAGACGCTTGCCGCCGCGGCGCTTTGCGCGGTGCATCTGTCGCGGCTCGGCGAAGAGATCGTGCTGTGGGCGAGCCCGCAATTCGGCTTCGTGCGTCTGTCCGACCGCTTTTCGACCGGCTCTTCGATCATGCCGCAGAAGCGCAATCCCGACGCCGCCGAACTCGTGCGCGCGAAAAGCGGCCGCATCGTCGGCGCGCTCACCGCTTTGCTCGTCGTCTTGAAAGGCCTGCCGCTCGCCTATTCGAAGGATCTGCAGGAGGACAAGGAGGGCACGTTCGACGCGCTCGAAAGCCTGTCGCTCTGCCTGGCGGCCACGACCGGCATGGTCGGCGATCTCGAGCCCGACGTCGCGCGCCTGCGCGAGGCGGCGGGCGCCGGCTATGCGACGGCAACCGATCTCGCCGATTTTCTGGTGCGCGACCTGGAACTGCCCTTCCGTGAGGCGCATCGCGTGACGGGCAAGCTCGTGGCGCTCGCCGCCAAGAAAAAAGTCGGGCTCGAAGAACTGACGCTTGCCGAAATGAAGGCCATCGAACCGCGTCTGACCAAAGCCGTCTACGTCGTGCTCGGCGTTGAAAATTCCGTCGCCAGCCGCAAGAGCCAAGGCGGCACGGCACCCGCCAATGTGACGGCGGAAGCCAAAAAATGGCTCGCGGCACTCAAGAAGCGGGGGTGATCGGGCCGTCCGATCCTTTCGCTTTCCGCCGCGCTTCGTCTATATAGGGCAGCCCGGAGCCGCCGTGACCCGATCATCGCGCCCATACCGCATCTGCTTGATCTTTTCCGCCCTGGCGCTCGCCGGCTGCGGGCGCGCCGGGCCGCTCGAGCCGCCCCCTGGCGCTCCGCCCGCTCAGCCGGCCAGCGTGGCCGATACGGGCACCGCCGCGCCCAGCAATTATAATCCCGCGGCCCCCGAGCAGTCGCAGCCTACCGGGACCAACGCCAACCCGCAGCCCAAGGGACAATCTTTCTTCCTCGATCCCTTGGTGAAATGACTTCCGGATGCATCATTTCGCGCTGAAGAACGGCGTCATGCACGCCGAAGGCGTCGATCTCTCAATCCTCGCCGCGGCGGTCGGCACGCCGTTCTATTGCTATTCGACGGCGACGCTCACCCGCCATTACCGCGTCTTCAAGGCGGCCTTCGAGGGGCTTTCGACGCTCGTTTGCTATGCGGTCAAGGCCAATTCCAATCAGGCGGTCCTGGCAACGCTCGCCCGGCTCGGGGCCGGCATGGATGTGGTCTCGGAAGGCGAACTGCGCCGCGCCCGCGCCGCCGGCGTCGGCGCCGACAAGATCACCTTTTCCGGCATCGGCAAGACGCAAGCCGAAATGGACTTCGGGCTCGACGAGAACATTCTCTGCTTCAACGTCGAATCCGAGCCCGAGCTTCGCGCCCTTTCGAAGCTCGCCGCGGCGCGCGGCAAGCGGGCGAGGATCGCGTTGCGCGTCAATCCGGACGTCGATGCGCGCACGCACGCCAAGATAGCCACCGGCACGGCGGAGACCAAGTTCGGCGTTCCCTTGAGCGAGGCGCGCGCCGTCTACCGGCTCGCCGCCAGCCTGCCGGGGATCATCGTGGCCGGACTCGACATGCACATCGGCTCGCAGATCACCGAGCTCGAACCGTTCGACCATGCCTTCGCGCGCGCCGCCCAATTCGTCCGCGACCTCGACGACGACGGCCATAGAATCGAGCATATCGATCTTGGCGGCGGGCTTGGCATTCCCTATCGCGAAGCGGATCGCGCCGAAGCTTTTCACCCCGACCTTTATGCGAAAATCGTTCGCCGGCATTTCGGCCCGCTCGACCGCCTGCTGATCTTCGAGCCGGGCCGGCTGATCGCCGGCAATGCCGGCATCCTCGTGACCCGCGTGCTCTACGTCAAAAGGGGCGAGAACAAGATCTTCGTGATCGTCGACGCGGCCATGAACGATCTTGTCCGCCCGACCCTTTATGAGGCGCATCACGAAATACTCTCGGTTCGGCCGCACCCGGCGGCGACAATTGTCGCCGACATCGTCGGGCCGGTCTGCGAGAGCGGCGATTTTCTGGCGCTCGGCCGGTCGCTGCCCGAACCCGAGCCCGGCGATTTGCTCGCCATAATGTCGGCGGGGGCTTATGGTGCCGTTCAAGCTGGCACATATAATTCGCGCCTGCTCGTGCCGGAGGTTTTGGTGAACGGCGCCGATTTTGCGGTCATCCGCCCGCGCGGCACTTATGAGCAATTGATCGGCCTCGACAAGATGCCGTCCTGGCTGGGATAATCATCCCGCCGGCGCGCGGCGTGCTGAGCGGCGCGCTAAGTAACGCATTCTCTAAAGCTTGGCTGGCTGCGGGATTCCCCCGCAGCCAAGTTCAAGCCGGACTAAGAGCTAAGATTGACCGACAAACAGAAACCGTCCGGCCTCAAACCCGGCATCGCTGCCTTTAGACGGCTGGAAAGCCTGGTTAATTTCGCCAAGGCGGCCCTGCTTTGGGAGAAATTCTGGCGCGCCCTCGTTCCGCCTCTGCTCGTTGTCGGCATTTTCCTCAGCCTGTCTTTTGCGGGATTTTGGCTGGACGTCGGCAGGCTCTGGCGGATTTCGGGCGTGGCCATCTTCGCTCTCGCGCTTGCCGCCTCGATTCTCCCGCTTTTCGGATTGCGTCCGCCGTCGCGTCGCCAGGCGCTGGCGCGCATCGACCGCAGCTCTGGGCTGAAGCACAATCCCGCCTCGGCGCTCGAAGACGAACTCGCCAACGACGCATCGGATCCCGCGACCCGCGCGCTCTGGGCCCTGCATCGCCGCCGTGCCGAGCGGCAGATCGCGGCGCTCAAAGTGGGCACCCCCTCGCCGCGCGTGGCCGATCTCGACCGCTATGCCTTGCGCGCCGCGGTTCTCGTCCTGCTCGTCGCCGCCGCCTTCGTCGCCGGTCCCGAAAAATATGCGCGCCTTGCCGCCGCCTTCGACTGGCGCGGCGTCGAGCCCGCGGGCGCAAGCTATCGGATCGACGCCTGGATCGATCCGCCCGCCTATACGGGCAAGCCGCCCGTGATGCTCGACCTCGCCAAGCCGACCGGGGAAGCGCAAAATATCGCGGCGCCCATCAATTCCATGGTCATCGTGCGCGCCTCGGGGGGCGATCTCGAGGTCGATCCGCAAGGCGGACTTGCGCCGGCGCCGCCCGACGCAACGAAGCCGCAGAGCGCCGGCGACAGCGAACAGCGCCTGCAATTGCGCGGCGACGCGCAACTCGCGCTCAAACATTCGGGCACGACGCTCGGCCTCTTCAACATCGCGGCGATTCCAGACTTGCCGCCGCAGATCGAATTGACCGACGCGCCGCGCGCCAATCTGCGCGGTTCGCTGACGCTCTCCTATCAGATCAGCGACGATTACGGCGTCACGTCGGCGCAAGCCGATTTCGCCAACCCGAGTGTCGAAGGGGCGCCGGGCGCGCTGCGTTCGCTCGTGCCTGCGCCGCGTGTCTCGCTCTCCTTGCCGTCCGCGCCCGGCGGCCTCGGCGAGACCGAAAGCACGATCGACCTTTCGGATCATCCCTGGGCCGGCGCGAGCGTGACCATGACGCTCACCGCCCACGACGGCGGCGGCAATTCGGGAACGAGCGAGCCGATCCAGATCACGCTACCGCAGCGGCCCTTCACCAAGCCGCTGGCCCGCGCGCTCGTCGAGCAGCGGCGCAATCTCGTTCTCTACCCGGACTCGCGCGAGCGCGTGCAGACGGCGCTCGACGGCCTGATGATTTCGCCCGAGAGCTTCGACGTGAGCAGCTCGGTCTATCTCGGCTTGCGAGTTGCTTCGAACATGCTGCAGGACGCGCAAAGCGACGCGGATCTCCTGAAAGTCGCGGATTTCCTCTGGAACATGGCCCTGCAGATCGAGACCGGCTCGCTTTCCGAAGCCGAACGCGACTTGCGCGCCGCCGAACAGCAATTGCGCGATGCCTTGCAGCGCAACGCCTCGGACGAGGAGATCCGCAAGCTCACCGACAATCTGCGCGCCGCGATGGACAAGTTCCTCAACGAATTCGCCGAAGAGCAGGCGCGCGCGCTCGGCGACCGCCAACAGCCGGCCGACAATTATCCCAATCAGAGCCGCTCGATCTCGCGCCAGGATCTCCAGTCGATGCTCGACCGTATGCAGGACTTGGCGCGCTCCGGCGATCGCGACGATGCGCAGCGCATGCTCGAGCAATTGCAGAACACGCTCGAGAACCTGAAAATGGCGCAGAATCAAGAATCCGATCCGGCAAACCGCATCATGAACAATGCCATGCGCGAGCTCGACCGGCTGACGCGCGAGCAGCAGGAGCTGCGCGATGAAACCAATCGCCAAGCCCAAGCCGGCGCGGCGCCGAACGACCAGGCTCAAAGTCCGCCGGCAGACCAGAACTTGCAGAGTCTCTACGATCGCCAGCAGGCTTTGCGCCA
>JASHVQ010000124.1 GCA_030044485.1 Methylovirgula sp.
GCGCCTCGGGGAGCACGGTCTGTGCCTCGTCGAGCCGGCCGGCGTCGGCGAGCGCCTTGCCGTAGGCGCCGAGCACGTCCATGTCCTTCGGATATTGGGCGGCGAGTTTCTGGGTCACGGCGACGGCCTGCTCGTAGCGCGTCGCGGCGCGCAAGGCGCGTGCATAGGCAATCGCGATCTTCTTGTTGCCGGGATCGGCGTCGTATTGGCGCCCGAGATCGTCGGTATAGCGCGCCAATTCGTCGGGCGATGTCGGCAGGACGGCATCCGGGCCGACCGAGCCGGTAATGTCGCCAAGCCCCTGGCAGGCGCAAAGGAGAAGCCCGACGAGAAAGGCCGCGGCAATAGCACCCAACCTGAGGCCGACGGGATGAAGCTTTGTGGGGGCGCCGCTGGAGAACATCGACCGGCCTTTCTGGTCTGGCTTGTCAGAAATAAAAAGTTAACCCTAATAAAGCGTTAAGAGGCAGTGCGCCCTGCCCTTCGGAGCCCGACATGTCGCTCGTTCTCGGTTCGCCGCCCGCCGATTGCGTCCCGATCTTTTTCGTCACTCAAGAATCCTGGCCGCAGATCCGCGATTCGCTGCCCATGGCGGCGGCCGCCTTCGCCAAGGCCTGCGCATTCGAGCCGAAGGCCGGCCGCATCCTGGTGCTGCCCTCCGCCGAGGGCGGCCTCGCGGCCGTGCTCTGCGGCCTTGAGGCCCGGAGCGCGCGCAGCCGCGATCTCTTTCTGCCCGGCAAGCTCGTCGGATCGGTCCCAGCCGGCACCTATCTTTTCGCCAATGCGCCCCATGATGCGGCCCTGGCGACGCTCGCCTGGGAACTCGCCGCATATCGTTTCCGCCGCTACAGGAAGGACAAGGCCGAGCTGCCGAAACTTTGCGCGCCGCAAGGCGTCGACGTGGCGCGCATCGAGCGCGTCGCCGCCGCCGTCGCGCTGGGCCGCGACCTCATCAACACGCCCGCCAACGATCTCGATCCGGACGCGCTCGAAGACGCAGCGGTCGCCCTCGCCGCGCAATTTCAGGCGAAGGCCACGGTCTGCCGCGGCGCGGCCCTGCTCGACGCAAATTTTCCGCTGATCCACGCGGTCGGCCGCGCTTCCGACAAGGCGCCGCGGCTCGTCGATCTTTCCTGGGGCGAGCGCGGCGGCGCCAAAATCACGCTGGTCGGCAAGGGCGTGTGCTTCGATACGGGCGGTCTCGACATCAAGCCCGAATCCGCCATGCAGTTCATGAAGAAGGACATGGCGGGCGCAGCGACCGCCCTGGCGCTCGCCTCCATGATCATGGACGCCGCCCTGCCCGTTCGCCTGCGCGTCATCCTGCCGATCGTCGAGAACGCGATTTCCGGCAATGCCATGCGCCCCGGCGATATTTATCCAAGCCGCAAGGGGATCAGCGTCGAGATCGGCAATACGGACGCGGAGGGACGGCTGATCCTTGCCGACGCATTGGCGCTCGGCGACGAGGAGGCGCCTGATCTTCTGGTCGACTTTGCGACCCTGACCGGCGCGGCGCGCGTTGCCCTCGGCCCCGAGCTTCCGCCGTTCTACACGATGGACGACCGGCTCGCCTCCGACATCGAGGCGCATGCCGCGCAAGCTTTCGATCCGGTCTGGCGGATGCCGCTCTGGGATCCTTACGACATGCAGCTCGACAGCAAGGTCGCGGATATCTCCAACATTTCCGGCGGCCCATTTGCGGGCTCGATCACCGCCGCTCTTTTCCTGCGCCGCTTCGTCGACAAGGCCAAGGCTTGGGTGCATTTCGATATTTACGCTTGGACGCCGAGCGCCAGGCCGGCGCGGCCCGAGGGCGGCGAAATCCAAGTGGCGCGGCTGCTCTTCGATCTGCTCGAAGCGCGCTATGGCGCGCCTGCCAAGCGGCCGGCAGCGGCGGATGAGGCGCAATGAGCGACCCGCGGCTTACGCCGGCGCGCCCGGACCTTGCCGCCGAACATTTGCGCGGCACGGTCGAGGCGCCCCGCTATGTAACCGGACGCCGCGTGCATGTGCGCGCCGGGCTCGCCGATTTGCGCGTTGCCCCCGCAGCGGCGGCGCGGCTTGCGACGCAGGCGCTTCACGGCGAAGACGCAATTCTCTACGAGGCGCGCGACGGCTGGGCCTGGGTGCAGCTCGCCGCCGACGGCTATGTCGGCTATCTTTCGGCCGAGACGCTCGCCGAGGGGCCGGCGCGGGCGACGCATCGCATCGCGGTCTTGCGCGGCCACATCTATCCGGCGGCAGATCTCAAGGCACCGGCCATCGGCGCTTTGCCGTTCGGCGCTCACGTAAAGGTAAAAGATGAAGCGGGCTTGTTCGCGCAACTCGCCGACGGCGGGTTCGTCTTCATGCAGCACTTGAGGACGCCGTCCGAAAAGGCGAGAGATTTCGTGGCCGTGGCGGAAGGATTTATCGGCGCGCCTTATCTTTGGGGCGGCAAGTCGAGCCTCGGTATCGATTGCTCCGGCCTCGTGCAGATCGCGCTCGCCGAATCGGGGATTGCGGCGCCGCGCGATACCGACCTCCAGGAGCGCGCCCTGGGCCAGGCATTGCCGGGCAGCGCGCCCGAACTGCAGCGCGGCGACCTCGTCTTCTGGAAAGGCCATGTCGGCATCATGCGCGACCCCGAGACGCTGCTTCACGCCAACGCTCATCACATGCTGGTCGCTTCCGAGCCGCTCGCGCAGGTGCGGGCGCGCCTGCGGCGAGGCGGCGGCGAGATTGTTGCGATCAAACGGCTCTAGCTCACTCCAAACCGAGGTTGCGCGGTCCGAAGGGGCGCGGCAACAGGTTCGCAAAGGCGATGCTCTCGCGCACGCCCGTTGGATCGGCGCTGTGAAGCTTGGCGTCCGGCAGCGCGAACTCGGCGATCCTTTGCCGGCAGGCGCCGCAGGGCATGACCGGCTCGGGGCTTTCGGCGAGGACGAGGATTTCGGCAATCTGCCGCTCGCCCGCGGCGATCATTGCCGCAAGCGCATCCGCCTCCGCGCAAGTCCCCACGGGATAGGCGGCGTTCTCGACATTTGTGCCTGAAAAGATCGCCCCCGAAGCGGCGCGGATCGCGGCGCCGACCGCAAAACCCGAATAGGGCGCATAGGCCTTCTGCCGCGCCGCCGCCGCCGCTTCAAAGAGGTCATCGAGCGTTTTCATGGCGCTCCAAAAGGCCCTCGCCTCGTCACCAGAAACAGTATAACCCGGGATACAGCTTTTCCGGCCCGATTCGGGGCAGCGAGCCTGAGGCGATGAAAGACCGGCCGGCGCATGTCGCCATCGAAATCAACCTGCCGAACGGCGGAAGCTTCGGGGCCGAGGAGCTTGCCCTGATCGATGCCATCCGCGCCGCGCGTTCGATCATCGGCGCGAGCCGCGCACTTGGCTTTTCCTATCGCAAATGCTGGCTCAGCGTCGACGCCTTGAACCGCACGTTCGAGAGCCCGGTGGTTGCGACCTTTCCGGGACGGCGCGGCGCGGGCGCCCAAATCACCGCCTTCGGCGAACGGCTTGTCGCCCTCTACCGCTCGATCGAGCGCCACGCCGGGGCGGCGGCCAAAAGCTCGCTCGAAGAACTCACAGCCTCTCTCGACTGGTCCTTCGATCCGAAGGCCAGGGCCGCGGCTGCGGGGCGCGATCCTGGCTGAGGTCGGAGATGGCGACCGCCTTGATCATCGCCCAAGCTTTCAGGCCGGGCACCAGCGCCAGCCTCTCGACGGACTCGCGCGTGACGAGCGCATTAAGTCGCGTCTGGCCGAGATCGAATGCGGCGCGCACATAGGGCGGCGTCAGAAACTCGAGCTCGGCGATCTCGCCCGGCAGGCGGTTGAGGATCGAGACGTCCATGGGCCGCGACAAGGCCACGGAGACGTCGCGCGCCTCGATCCTGGCCTTCACCGCCGCGCCTTCCGGCAGATCGACCCGCGGCACGCGCAATTCGCCGTCGGCGAAGAATAGCGTCGTCATGCCGAGATGGGCGTCGTGGCGCAGGACGCGGGCGAGCAGGATGGTTTTCAACCGCGGCGGCAGGACGGAGGGCGAAAAAACGCGGTTCTTGGGAGCCTCGTACATGGGGCAAGATCAACAGGGCGGCGCGTCCGTGTCAATTCGGCATGCGCGGCGCGCGGCTCAAGCGGTTCCCAAAGCAGCGCGATTCGGATAGGAGACCGCTGCATTTGCCGCGCAGAGACACCATGTCCGGGGCGGAACGCCGGAGAATCGGGCCTCCGGACGGCTGCGGCCGCGCCCGGGGCGCGGCGGTTCGTAACACGCTCTTCAACGCGCTGATGTAGAAGAGTTTCGGGCGGCGAGAGCGGCGCGGACCGGTCTCGCAGCCTGCGCCGCACGCATATGGGACCGGAATTTCATGAATCTGCGCAATATCGCCATCATCGCCCACGTCGACCACGGCAAGACCACGCTCGTCGATCGCCTGCTGCAGCAGTCCGGCGCCTTCCGCGAAAACCAGCGCGTCGCCGAGCGCGTCATGGATTCGAACGATCTCGAAAGGGAGCGGGGCATTACGATCATGGCGAAGGTGACTTCGGTTGCCTGGAAGGAGACGCGCATCAACATCGTCGATACGCCGGGCCATGCCGATTTCGGCGGCGAGGTCGAGCGCATCCTCTCCATGGTCGATGGCGCCATCGTTCTCGTCGACGCTTCCGAAGGGCCGATGCCGCAGACCAAATTCGTGGTCGGCAAGGCGTTGAAGATCGGGCTCAAGCCCATCGTCGCCGTCAACAAGATCGACCGGCCCGACGCGCGCCCGAGCGAAGTCGTCAACGAAGTCTTCGATCTCTTCGCGGCGCTCGATGCCAGCGACGCGCAGCTCGATTTCCCGATCCTCTACGGCTCCGCCAAGCAAGGCTGGATGGCTTTGAGCCCCGAAGGCCCGAAGGAGAGCATGGCGCCGCTCTTCGATCTTGTGCTGCGCCATGTTCCGGCACCGAAGATCGAGGCGGCCGGCTTCCGCATGCTCGGCACTTTGCTCGAAGCCAATCCCTATCTCGGCCGGCTCATCACAGGCCGTGTCTTCGCCGGCAGCATCAGGCCCAACCAGGCGGTGAAAGTGCTCGATCGTACCGGCGCAATCATCGAACAGGGCCGCGTCTCGAAAATCCTCGCCTTCCGCGGCATCGAGCGCACGCCGATCGAGATGGCGGAAGCCGGCGATATCGTCGCCATCGCCGGCCTGGAGAAATTCAACGTCGCCGACACGCTCGCCGCCCCCGAAGTCACGGAGCCCTTGCAGGCGCAGCCCATCGACCCGCCGACGCTCTCGATGACGTTTCTCGTCAACGATTCGCCTTTTGCGGGAACGGAAGGCGACAAGGTGACGAGCCGCGTCATTCGCGATCGCCTCTACAAGGAGGCCGCGGGCAATGTCGCGCTGAAGGTCGAGGATTCGCCAGGCACGGATTCGTTCGTCGTCTCGGGCCGCGGCGAATTGCAGCTCGCAATCCTGATCGAGACCATGCGCCGGGAAGGTTTTGAGATGGGCGTATCGCGGCCGAAGGTCGTCTTCAAGAAGGACGAAGCGACGGGCGAGCTCATGGAGCCTGTCGAAGAAGTCGTCATCGACGTCGATGAGGAATTTTCGGGCGTCGTCGTGCAGAAAATGGCGGAGCGCAAGGCCGAGATGATCGAAATGCGGCCCTCGGGCGGCGATCGTCTGCGTCTCGTCTTCTATGCGCCGACGCGCGGCCTCATCGGCTATCAGGGCGAGCTGCTAACCGACACGCGTGGCACGGCGGTGATGAACCGCCTCTTCCACGCCTATGCGCCCTATAAGGGCGAGATCACCGGGCGGCGTACCGGCGTGCTCGTCTCCAACGATCAAGGCGAATCCGTCGCCTATGCGATGTGGAAGCTCGAGGACCGCGGCCCGATGATGATCGAGCCGGGCGAGAAGGTCTATCGCGGCATGATCGTCGGCGAGCACACGCGCGAGAACGATCTCGAGATCAACGTGCTGAAAGGCAAGCA
>JASHVQ010000125.1 GCA_030044485.1 Methylovirgula sp.
GGCTGGAATTATTTCTACGCGGCGCCGCAGCTGGAAAAAGAACGCCAGACTCAGGCGCAATTGCAGCAGCCGAGCACCGCCCCGCAGCCCGGTTCGCCGACCTCGCAACCGTCCGCCAGTCCCAATGCGCCGCCGCAAGGCGGCCCCGGCAACGAGTTGCCCGGCGGCGTCGTGACGCGCGCCGCGGCGATTGCGCAGAACCCGCGCATCGCTCTCGACAGCCGCAGCCTCTTCGGTTCGATCGACCTGAAAGGCGCAAGGATCGACGACGTCGCGCTCAAGGCCTATCGCGAGACGACCGACCCGCACAGTCCGAACATTGTGCTGCTTTCGCCGTCCGGTTCGCCAGCCCCCTATTATGCCGAACTCGGATTCGTGAATAAGCCCGGACAGTCCCTCGACCTGCCGACGTCGGAAACCCTCTGGCACGCCGACGCCGACAGGCTGACGCCCGAGACGCCGGTCACGCTGACCTATGACAATGGCCAGGGCCTCGTCTTCCACCGCCGCATCGCCATCGACGAGCGTTACATGTTCACGATAACCGACAGCATCGACAACAAGACGGGCGCGGCGGTAACTCTTTACCCCTATGCGCTGGTCTCACGGCACGGCAAGCCGAAGACCTCCGGCTATTCGATCCTTCACGAGGGCATGGTCGGCGTCATCGGCGATTCAGGCGTGCAGGAGCCGACCTACGACTCGATCCTGAAAGAGCCCGACGCCACCAAGAGCCTCAGCGGCACCGGCGGCTGGCTTGGGTTTACCGACAAATATTGGGCGGCTGTCGTCATTCCCGACCAGCAAGACTCCATCCGAGGGACGTTCTCGGCGCGCGGCCTCATGCAGAAAATCTATCAGGCGGATTTCCTCGCCGACCCGCTCAGCATAGCGCCGGGGGCGAGCGCCGAGACAATTGCGCGCGTTTTTGCCGGCGCGAAGGAAGTGCAGGCCCTTGACTACTATCAGAGCAGCCTCGGCATCAAGAAATTCGAACTGCTCATCGATTGGGGCTGGTTCTATTTCATCACCCGCCCGATGTTTCAGTTGCTCGATCTCATCTACAAATTCACCGGCAATTTCGGCGTGGCGATCCTGATCGTCACCGTGCTTATCAAGCTCGCCTTCTTCCCGCTTGCCAACCGCAGCTATCTGTCCATGGCGAAGATGAAAGCCGTGCAACCGCAGATGACGGCGATTCGCGACCGCTATGCCGACGACAAGGTGAAACAGCAGCAGGAGTTGATGGAGCTCTACAAGCGCGAGAAGATCAACCCGGTCTCCGGCTGTCTTCCGATGCTGATCCAGATCCCGGTTTTTTTCTCGCTCTATAAGGTGCTGTTCATCACGATCGAGATGCGCCAGGCGCCTTTCTTCGGCTGGATCAAGGACCTGTCGCAGCCGGACCCAACCAACATTTTCACTCTCTTCGGGCTGTTGCCGTTCGATCCGACGGCGTTGCCGTTCATCGGCCATTTCCTGGCCATCGGCATCTGGCCGCTGATCATGGGCTTTTCCATGTTCATCCAGATGAAGATGAATCCGGAGCCGCCCGATCCCGTGCAGAAACAGATATTCGCCTGGATGCCGGTCATCTTCACCTTCATGCTCGGCAGTTTCCCGTCCGGCCTCGTGATCTATTGGACCTGGAACAATTTGTTGTCCGTCGCCCAACAGACGCTGATCATGCACCGCGCCGGCGTGAAAATCGAATTGTGGGCCAATCTTGCCAACACATTCCGCAAGAAGGCAACAACCTGAGCTTTGGGCCGCTTGCGCCTGCTCTGTCCGGCGCGGTTCGCAGCGCCATGCAGGATGAGAGCGATCATTGGCAGGAGGCGGGCCGCAGACTTTTCGCGGCCGAGTGCAGGTTTTCGCGCGCCGTGAGCGAGGCCGCGCAGCTGCCGCCGCCGGGCCCCGGCGAGATCGCCTTTGCGGGACGTTCCAATGTCGGCAAGTCCTCGCTTCTCAACGCCTTGACCAGCCGCAAGTCGCTGGCGCGGGTGTCGCATGCGCCGGGGCGGACGCAGGCGCTCAATTTCTTCGTTTTGGGCGGTTCCGATGCCCCGCGCCTGCGACTCGTCGACATGCCGGGATACGGCTATGCCGCGGTCGGCAAGGCCAAGACGGCCGCTTGGCCGCGTCTTGTCGACGCTTATCTGCGTGGCCGGGCCGGCCTTTTGCGCGTCTTCGTCCTGGTCGACGCCCGGCATGGCTTGAAGCCGGTCGATCTCGAACTGCTCGACAAGCTCGATCGGGCGGCTGTTTCTTACCAGATCGTCCTGACCAAGGCCGACGAGGTGAAGGGCTTAGAACGGCAGGCGCGGCAGGACGCGACGCAGGCGGCGCTGGCCAAACGCCCCGCCGCCTTTCCGCTGGTGCCGTTAACCTCGGCCGAGACGGGCGAGGGCATTCCCGAGCTCCGCGCCAGCATCGCGCAGCTCGCCGCCCGACAAGGGCCCTGACGCCCCTCGGCAGTCGAGGCGCGCATTGAGCTTGTCACGGCGAAACGCTAAAAGGCGCCACCCAGCGGGACCGGAAACATGGTCGAGACGCCTTACGAAAGCGCCCGGCGGCAGGCCGAAATCCTGATGCAGGCGCTGCCACATATGCTGCATTACGACGACGCCGTGGTCGTCGTAAAATACGGCGGCCATGCCATGGGCGACGAAGAGGTCGCGCGCCGCTTCGCGCGCGACATGGTTCTGCTCGAGCAATCCGGCATCAACCCCGTGGTCGTGCATGGCGGCGGCCCGCAGATCGGCGCCATGCTCGCCAAGCTCGGCATCAAGTCGGAATTCTCCGGCGGCCTGAGGATCACCGATCGCGCTACGGTCGAGATCGTCGAGATGGTGCTTGCCGGCTCGATCAACAAGCAGATCGTCGGCTTCATCAACGCCGAAGGCGGGCGCGCCATCGGGCTTTGCGGCAAGGACGGCAATATGGTGACCGCTTCGAAAGTGGTCTACACGACCGAGTCCGACAAGACCGGGCTCGAAGAGGAGATCGACCTCGGCTTTGTCGGAGAACCGGCAAAGGTCGACACCACCGTCCTCGACCAGGTCCTCGGACGCGAACTGATTCCGGTTTTGGCGCCGCTTGCCCAAGGCAGCGACGGCGAGACCTATAACGTCAATGCCGACACATTCGCTGGCGCCATCGCCGGCGCGCTTAACGCCAAGCGGCTGCTGTTTCTGACCGACGTGCCGGGCGTGCTCGACGCGCAGCAAAATCTGATCAAGCAATTGCGTATCGACGAGATCCGCGAGTTGATCGCCAATGGCACGATCACCGGCGGCATGATTCCCAAGGTCGAGACCTGCATCTATGCCATCGAACAGGGCGTCGAAGGCGTGGTCATCCTCGACGGCAAGCTGCCGCACGCGGTGCTGATCGAACTTCTGACCGACCACGGCGCTGGAACGCTGATCACAAGGTGAAGCACGAAACGACGATAAGCGAGGCGGGCGGGCGCTGCGAAGAAGCGCCGCCGCGGCCCGGCGTAACCGCCGAGCCGCCGCGCTTCGCCGAAATCGATACCTGGGTGTTCGATCTCGACAACACGCTCTATCCCCCCGACTGCGACCTTTGGCCCAAGATCGACCAGCGCATCACGCTCTTCATGATTGATCTCTTCGGCCTCGACGGGATCTCGGCCCGCGCCCTGCAGAAATTCTATTACCGGCGCTACGGCACGACGCTGCGCGGCCTTATGGAGGATCATGCGGTCGCCGCCGCCGAGTTTCTCAATTTCGTGCACGATATCGATCGCTCGACACTCGTGCCAAATCTGTCGCTGGCGACCGCGATCACAGCGCTGCCCGGCCGCAAGCTCATATTGACCAACGGCTCGCGCGATCACGCGCTGCGCACCGCCGAAGCCTTGGGGCTTGCCTCCATGTTCGACGATATATTCGACATTGTCGCCGCCGAATTTCTGCCGAAGCCCGAGATCGTCGCCTACCAGCGATTCTTCGACAAACACGCGATCGATCCGAGACGCACCGTCATTTTCGAAGACCTCGACCGCAATCTCATCGTGCCGCATGAGCGCGGCATGACCACGGTGCTCGTGGTGCCGAAACCCGGACAGCTGGATCATCGCGAGCCCTTCGAAATTGCCGGCGCCGCGGTCTTCCCGCATGTCGATTTTGTCACCAGCGATCTCGAAGGCTTTCTGTCCGGCGTCCTTGCGCAAGGAGCTGCGTCGGCGCCCTAGGCGTCCTGCCATTGACAGCGCCGCGCGCGCGGACGAAACCTCACCAACCTTCAGGCGGGAGCGCAGCGTGCAGGCCCGGGCCCTCGAAAAGATCATCGATGCCGCCTTTGACGACCGCGCCGAGCCGGGGACCGCGGCAAGGCCCGAGCTGCGCGCCGCGGTCGAGGCGGCGCTCGACCTGCTCGACAAGGGCAAGCTGCGCATCGCTGAGAAGATCGGCAGCGGGCCTGAGGGATGGCGCGTCAACCAATGGCTGAAGAAGGCCATTCTTCTGTCGTTTCGCCTCAACGACGCGGCGCTCATCCCGGGCGCCCCCGGCGGCTCCTTCTGGTGGGACAAGATGGCCCCGAAATTCGCGGGCTGGGGCGCGAAGGATTTTGCCGAGGCGGGCATACGCGCCGTCCCCGGCGCGCTCGTGCGGCGTTCCGCGCATATCGCGCCCGGCGTCATCCTGATGCCTTCCTTCGTCAATCTCGGCGCCCATGTGGGCGAAGGCACGATGGTCGACACCTGGGTGACCGTCGGATCCTGCGCGCAGATCGGCAAGAACGTGCATCTTTCGGGTGGCGTCGGCATCGGCGGCGTGCTCGAACCTTTGCAGGCCAATCCGACGATCGTCGAAGACAATTGTTTCGTCGGGGCGCGATCCGAGATCGTCGAGGGCGTGATCGTCGGCGAGGGCTCGGTGCTCGCCATGGGAACATTCATCTCGGCCTCGACCAAGATCGTCGAGCGCGCCAGCGGCAAG
>JASHVQ010000008.1 GCA_030044485.1 Methylovirgula sp.
CGAGGATTTCGAGCATGCCGAGCACGCCGAACATGCCGCCCATGCCACAAATCCCTTTCTTGCCATCGTGGCGATCACGATAGCGGTTCTCGCGGTCCTTGCCGCCAGCGTCGGCAGCCTCGAGACGATCGAAACCCAGGCAACGATCGATTCCAAGAACGACGCCGTGCTTTTGCAGAATAAGGCGACCGACACCTGGAATCTTTACGAGGCCAAGAGCATCAAAAAGAACATGTACCAGATCGCCGCGGCGAGCGGCGGCCCGACCGCCGATTTCTTCAAGCAGCAGGCGCAGCGCAATGGCGAGGACGAAAAGACGTTCGACGCGCAGGCCAGGTCGCTGGAGGCGCAGCGCGACGCCAAGCTCGAGGAAAGCGAACGCCACGCGCATCGCCACGCGGTTCTGACGATCGCCGTCACATTGCTGCATATTTCCATTGCGATCGCGACGATTGCGATCATCCGCAACGGGGCGCGCTGGCCCTGGTATGCGGCTTTGGCGCTTGGCGCGGCCGGGATCGCGGGCACGGCTTTCGCCTATGTCTGAAGGACAGCGATCCTCGGGCCCGATCGGCCCGATCTTGCAGGAAGTGCCCGCGTTCCCCAAGTTGCATGGACGACCGAGGCTTAAGCATGATTCGAACAAGCGAACCTAAGGCATTGAACTCATTGCCTGTCTTCCCCGGCGGCGAGGGACCAGCGGCGACCGCGCTCAGCGCAGCCGACTATGCATCGCTGCGCGAGGCCGTCGCCAAACTCGAACATACGAGCTTTGCGACTCGCCTCTCGCAGGCCCTCGGCCAGCAGGTCGCCCGGGTCGGAAAATTGGTGCCGGCCGACGTTGGCGACGCGGTCCAAAAAGGCGCCGAGACGGCGATCAAGGCGGCGCTTTTTGCGGCCTTGCGCACGCTCGCGCCCCAGGGCGGCGCGCGGATTCTGCTTCACAAGACGCTGGCCACCTTTTCCGGCGCCCTAGGCGGCGCCTTCGGCCTGGCGAGCCTGCCCGTCGAACTGCCCTTTTCGACCGTCGTCATGCTGCGCGCCATCGCGGCCATCGCCCAGGCCGAGGGCGAGGAGCTCGATGACCCCGAGACGGCTTTCGCCTGCCTGCAAGTCTTCGCTCTGGGCGCAGCGAGGCAAGATCAACCTTTGGCTCTCGAGAGCGGCTATTTCGCGGTGCGCAGCATTCTGGCGCGCTCGGTCACCGAGGCGACCCGTTTCGTGGTTGGGCGCGGCTTGGCGGACGAGGGCGCGCCGGCCCTGCTGCGGCTCATCTCGCAGATTGCGACGCGTTTCGGCGTCGTCGTTTCGCAAAAAATGGCCGTTCAAGCGGTGCCGCTCGTCGGCGCGGCCGGCGGCGGCGCGATCAACTACGCCTTCATCGATCATTTCCAGACGATTGCCCGCGGCCACTTCACCGTGCGCCGGCTGGAACGCGTTTACGGGGCGAAGATCGTCAAAACGGAATACGACAAATTGCGGCGCGAAGCCGCGACGCACTGATCATTCGTCGGCGCGTACGCTGGCCAGACGCGCCTCGCGCAGATCGAGTTCGCGTTCGATGCGCCGCCGCCCGTCGTCCTTTAATTTCCCGGCGCGATAGAGATCGTTGATCCGCTTGCGTTCGGCGTCGATCAGCTGAAGTTCGATGTCGTCGCGAATTTCCATCAGCTTGGCATGCTGGCCGTCGCCGTCGCTGCGATGAATCACCCGCCGCCGACGCTCGTGTTGATAATCGCGGACCGGACCGACAATGTCGGCCGGGATCTTGCGCTCCGCGGCAAGCTGTTCGAGACGCTCGATGGCGGCTTCGATGGCTTCGCGCCTGGCCTTGAACTCCTCGGTTCGATTGATGCTGCGTTCGTTGCGGCCGGCATTTGCCAAACCGAGGGCGCGGATCACGACGGGCAGAAGCAGCCCCTGCCCGACAAGCGTGATCAAAATCACGCCGAAGGTCAGAACCAGGATGACGTCGCGAAAGGGAAACGGCTCGCCGCTTTGCGTCGTGAATGGAATGGCGAGCGCCGCGGCAAGCGAAACAATTCCACGCACGCCGGTAAAGGCAAGCACGAAGGGCCATTGCCACGGCGGGGCCGGATCCTTGCGGGCGATGGCCGGAATCCAGCGCGGAATATAGGTCGCCGGATACATCCAGACGAAACGCGTGACGATCACCACGGCGCTCACGGCGAGCGCCGAAAGAACAAGCTCGCCCGCCGAATGGCTTTCGATGCTCAGCCGTCGCGCCTGCAGGCCGGTGACCAGGAAAACCATGCCCTCGATCAGATAGATCAGAAAATCCCAGAAGAATATGCCTTGCAGGCGCGTCGCGGCGCTGATGAGGCGCAAGCCGTTCCAGCTGATGTAGAGGCCGGTCGTCACCGCGGCGAGAACGCCGGAACCGCCCAGTTGCTCGGGCGGCCAATAGGCGAGATAGGGCGTGAGGACCGAGAGCAGGATCTCGATGCGCGGTTCCTGCACCCAGCGTCGCAGCCGCAGCATCAGCCAGCCGATGCCAATCCCCCAAACAACCTCGCCGACGATGATCGCCGCAAAGGTTTCGGCCGCGTGACTGAGCGAGAAGACCCCGGCGCCCACCGCCGCGACCGCGAAACGGTAGAGGATGAGCGCGGTTGCGTCATTCGCCAAGCCCTCGCCTTCGAGAATGACGAGGATGCGCCTCGGCAGTTCCATGCGACGGGCGATGGACAACGGCGCCACGGCATCGGGGGGCGAAACGATTGCGCCGAGCACGAAAGCCACGGCCCAGGGAAATCGAAGCAGCCAATGCGTCGCAGCGGCAACCGCAACCGTCGTGAAAATGACGTAGCCGATGGCCAGCAGCGAAATCGGGCGCAGGTTGAACCTGAACTCGCGCCAGCTCATCGCCACCGCGGAACTATAGATGACCGGCGGCAAGACGAGCAGAAGAACGACCTTCGGCTCGAGTTCGATCTCGGGCAGCCCGGGAACGAGCGCCAGGAGGACGCCGGTGAGCACCAAAAGAATGGCAGGCGGAATGGCCAGCCGCCGCGCCACGACCGCGACGGCGGCGATGACGATGAGCAGCAAGACCATGAGTTGGATTGTCGCGATCATCGGCTCCCGCCTGCACCGCCAGCCTATCCGCTCGGCGCAACCTTCGGAAGCCGCAATAAGCGGCGTCTCAGGTCTAGGCGCCTACGGCTATTCCGGCCATAGCCAAGCGGCGCCGCGCACGCCGCTCGAATCGCCGTGCGCGGCTTTGGCAATGCGCGTCGTCAGCACATCGGAGAAAGCGTAGCGGCCAAGCAGCGCGGGGAGCATGTCATAGAGCTGGGCGATGTTCGAGACGCCGCCGCCGAACACGATCGCATCGGGATCGACAATATTGACGACGAGCGCCAAGGCCTGCGCCAACCTGTCGGCATAGATTTCGAGGGTACGGCGCGCCTGCGGCGCGCCGCGCGCCGCCGCTTCCGCAATGGCTTCGGCGCTTGCCGTCTCCCCGGTGCGTTGCCGATGCTCCTCGGCCAGCGCACCGCCCGAAAGCCAAGTCTCGACGCAATCCGTCTTGCCGCAGAAACAGCAGCGCGGCGGCCCCTGCCGCGCGCTCGAGGGCAGCGGGTTATGCCCCCACTCGCCGGCGATCTTGTTGTGACCGGAGATCAGTTTGCGTTCGACGACGAGCCCGCCGCCGACGCCCGTGCCGAGAATGATGCCGAAGACGCAACGCTCACCCGCCGCGGCGCCGTCGATGGCTTCCGAAAGCGTCAAGCAATTGGCGTCGTTCTCCATGCGCACCGGCCGGCCGAGGAATTTCTCGAGATCACGGTCGAAAGGCTTGCCGTTGAGCACGACCGTGTTGGCGTTGCGCATCAGTCCGGTCTTGGGCGAGAGCGAACCCGGCATGGCCACGCCGATCGTGCCCGCTTCGCCGACATCGGCTTCGAGGCCGAGGACGAGTTCGCGGATGGCTTCGAGGATCGCGCCGTAATCGCCGCCGGGCGTCGGCCGCCGCCGCCGGTCGAGGACTTGGCCGTCCTGGCCGAGCGCCATCGCCTCGATTTTCGTGCCGCCGAGATCGACGCCGATCCGCATCCAACCTCCTCAGACGCCGATATATAGCGCACGAATGGCCTGCGGCCGGGCGCTCGGCGTGCCTAAACGGCGATATTGTCGATGAGCCGGGTCTTGCCCAGCCGCGCGGCGCAAAGCAGCCGGATCGCGGCCCGACCTATCTCGGCCATGGGGGCGAGAGTCTCGGCGTCCCGCGCCTCGACATAGTCGACGCCGAAACCGGCGTTGGCGAGGCGGGCGCGCGCCGACGCGAGCGCCACATCGATCGCCGCGCCGTCCCGCAAGGCCGCGCGGCAACTCACCAGCGTCGCATAAAGGAGCGGCGCTTTGGCGCGCTCCTCGGGCGATAGGTATTCGTTGCGCGACGACAGAGCGAGCCCGTCTTTCTCGCGCAGCGTCGGGGCGGCGACGATCCCGATACAAAAATCGAGGTCGCGGACCATACGCTCGACGACTTTAAGTTGCTGATAATCCTTCTCGCCGAAGACCGCGAGATCGGGGCGGCATTCGTTGAAGAGCTTGGCGACCACGGTCGCGACGCCGGCGAAATGATCGGGGCGGAACTTGTCTTCGAGCCCGGCCTTGGCCGGACCGCCGACCGAAATAATGGTGGCGAAGCCCGCAGGATAGATTTCGGCGGCATCGGGGGCGAAGACAAGATCGCCCCCCGCCGCGGCGAAGGCTTCGATGTCGCGCGCAAAGGGCCGCGGATAAGACCCGAGATCCTCGCTGGGCGCAAATTGCGTCGGGTTGACGAAGATCGACAGGACGGTGCGATCCGCGCGCTCTTTCGCTTCGGCGACGAGCGAGAGATGACCGGCATGCAGCGCGCCCATGCTGGGAACGAGCGCGATCCGCGCCTTGGCTGCGCGCCATTCCGCGACGATCGCCCGCAGCGTAGCAACGTCGCGCGCAATCGCCACGCCGGCGATCTCGCTCGGAACGCTCCGCGCCGTCACGTCAGGTGCCTTCCAGCTTGATGGCGCGCCAGCGAGGCGGCGTCAACTCCGTCTGCGCATCGAATGAGGCGAGATAAGCGACATAGGTTTCAGGCAACGCCCATTCTTTCGCCGCGGCGACGATGCTCCGAATATAGGCAGGCTCCGGCCTGCCTTCGGCTTGGCTGGCGCCCACGTAAACGAGCGCCCGTACCGGGCTCGATCCTTCGCGCAGGACCGGCTGGATCTGCTTGCTGTAGAGCCGGCGTCCGACCTCTTCGTAACGATCAAGCCCGGACACGTCGGAAAGCGCGAGGTCGTAAAGCACGCCATGCACGTCCAAGCGCGGATTGCATTTCACCGACGCATAGCCTGGCCCCATGATGAAGAACTTGTGGCGCGCGAGCCGCGCCCGGCCGAGCGGGCGCGAATTCGGGCAGCGAAGCCGCATGGCTTCGCGGTCCATGTTCGCGCCATAGGCGAAATAGAGCGGCATAGATGCCTCCCGAAATGGCTTTGACCGCTCTTCAGTCGTGGGTCAAGTGTCGGGCCTGGAGGACTCAGAATGCCTGCGCCAACCCGGCGTAAAAACCGCGCCGCGGCCCGTATTGCGGCGCGAACACGCCGATCCCGGTTCCGCTCCTGATCTGGTAGACCGTGTCCAAGAGGTTCACGACATCGAAGCGCAGCGTCAGGGGCTTGCCGTCCCAGCCTACGAAATCGCGCGTTAGTCCGGCGTTGAACTGCGCATACGCCGGTTCGCTGCTGATATTGTCGTCGCCGGTGCGCAGCCCGCTGCCATAGATCATATCGACAGAAAACTGCGTCCCCCGCCAAAGATAGGACACGCCCGCCGAGCCGGTCACGATTTGCGTGTGGTCCGTATAGATCCAGTGGGTCTGGGCGTACTGAAACTCGGTCAAACCGCCGAGATCGGCGAGCGGCGTCGTGTTGTCGAACAAATATTGGTTCGACACCGGGTCGATGGCTTTCTCTTGGCCGACGGAGAGGTTGCCATAGGCCTGCAAATCGCCGCTGTGGAGTTTTGCGCTGAACTCGACGCCTTCGGTGATTCCTTCGGCGTAATTGAAGGCGCTCAGCACCAAAGCCTGGCCGAAATTGCCGTTGTCGATCAGATCGGTCGCCTGCTTGTAATAGGCGTCGGCGCCGAGATCGAGGCTGGTGCAGTCGGGCGCGGCGGGTGAGTTGCATCGCAGCGCCACCAGCTGATCGATACCCGCATCGAAATAATTCGAGCGCTCGGGCTTGACCGGGTCGGCGGCCTGCCCGGCCGGCGCCGCGCCGGTCGTGCCGTTGAACAGCGCAATATTTGCCGGCGCCGCTTCGACCAGCACCGGCGGCGTGAAGTAGCGCGCATAGCCGGCATGGAGGGTCGTGTTCTCGAACGGCTTGTAGGTAAAGCTCAAGCGCGGGCTGAGTTGATTGTCGTCGACGTACTGCCACATCTGGTCGAAACGCAGCCCGCCATTGATCGTGAACCGGTCGGTCACCTTCCATTCGTCCTGCGCGTAGACGCCAGCCAGCCAGCCGAGCTTAGCGACATTGTCTGTTATCGACTCGGGCGCATCTACGGGCACCCCTCCCGGGGCCGGCTCGACCAGCGATGTATTATCGACGTTGCTCTGTTCGCCGCTCACCGTGAAGCCGACGCGCAGCGTATGGGCGGGATTGAGTGCATAGGAGGCGTCGCCCTGAATGCCGTTGGCATAGGATTCCCGGCTGATGTTCGAGGCGACGCCGTTCAGCAATAGATCGCCGATCGGATCCGGTACGAAATGCAGCCAGTTGTAGCGCGTGAAATAGGACAATTGCCCGTCGAAGCCGGGCGCCGATTTCTGTAGCGCCAGCACCGCGTATTGGGTGTCCTCGATCTGCGTCTCGTTGAGCAGCGCTGAATTGAAATCAGTAATCCCAAAAGCACTGGTGACCGGCGGATTTCCCATCTGCCCGACCGGCTGGCCGGGGACGTTGGGAATTTGAAATGCGCTGCTGGCGGTTCCCGTGATCAGGCTCAGGCGCGTGGTCGGATCGATGAACGTCGATAGATAGCCGAAGCCTTTTTCCTGCTGCGAAAAGTCGTGGATCGGGTTCACGCTGGGCGTCGGGTTTTCGATCCCTTCCAGGGTCTGCAGATAACGGCCCGTGAAATAATATTGGACGCCCGGGAAGCAGTTCGACGTCCGCAGCGCGAGCGCGGTCGATCCGCAGTTGCCGCCGGCCGTCCCCCCGTATTCGAAGGACGGCTGAATCGTGCCGAAGCTGCCGCCATAAGCGCCGATCTTGCCGCTGTCGTTGAAGACGTCGGTCCGGGTGGCGATGTCGATGAGGCCGACGGTGCGCATGCCGAACTCGGCCGGCAGCGCGCCCGTGACCAGCGCCATGCTGCCGATCAGGTCGGTATCCAAAATGCTCCCAAACCCGGTGACGCCATCCGGCAACATGACGCCGTTGATCCTAAATTGCACGTTGGCGTGATCGTTGCGGACATGCAGAAGCCCGCTTGCCGCGGAGTCCTGCGATACGCCCGGCGCTTGCAGCAGCACTTTTTCGACCGGCTGGTTAGTGCCTTGCGGCAGCGATCGGATGACCTCGTGGCTGATCGTGTAGGAGGTCGTGCCCACGGTCGTGTAGAGGCGGCGGCGCGCGATATCGAAAGTCTCGGCTTTCGCCGCGAGCTTGCTTGCCGCGACGGCTTCGGGCGTCTCGCTCGACGGCCGCGCACGGGTCGGTCGCGCCGCCGCCACTTCTCGCTTCGCCGCCCTATTTTTGGGAGCGAAGATATGAATGGTCGGCAAGACGCTCGTCTGCGCCAAGCCGCTTGCGGCGAAACAAGCGGGCGACGCGAGAGCCGCACCGCCCAGAAGCAGCAGGCGGCTGACGCGGTTGGACATGGGACCCCCGGGCGCAGGATATGCAATGTTATTACATAACGCATACGGCGGGTGTCAATGCCGCGCGGGTTTACATGGGCCGCCCGGCCGCGATCGCGACGTGCAAAGCTGCGCCGCCGCTCGGGCGGCTTTTGACGCTTATGAGCCTTCCTTGACGAAGGCGTCTATGGCCTGCGCGAAGCCGCGGAACGAAAACTCGATGGCAATATTCTGCATGTTGGCATTGGTGAAGAGCAGCTTGCCCGTATCGGCCGCGATCGCCCGCCAGGCACGTAGAGTTTCGCTCGTCAATGTCGCATCGGCGATGCAGCCGCCGGGAACGCATCGGCGCCAGGTCAATTGTACGCCCGGATCCTTATCCGACGACGTGACTCGCGGCGAGATCTGGAAGGTGATGTTGGTCGGCAGGACGACGGTAAGGTGAAATTCGTCTTTCGGCGACAGGCGGTTGAAGCCGATCTGCGCGATCGGATTTTGCCGGCCTTGGGGCACGACCGCTTGTTCGACGTCGCAGACCCTCCCCTGCGCGCGTTGCGCGCAGCGCAAGGTCCAAGTGCCGTAGGTCGCCGTCGTCGCTTCCGGCTCGGCGCTGACCGATTGGCCGCTCGGCGCGGCTTGCGCAAAGACAGCGCCGGTCGCGACAATGACCAGGAGAAAGGCGATCGGCAAAGTTCGGAACACGTCGGCAACTCCCAGCGCATCAAGCCTCTAAGCGGATGATACCGCCCGGTCAACCGCGTCGCTGGGTGAAATTTTCCCGATCCAGCCTCCGCCGCGCCTCAGGCGTGTTCGTCCCCGTCCCCGCCAAATTCCCGCAACACTTCCCGCACCAGGACACGCGTGACCGGTCGGCCCTGGGCCAGAGCGGCTCGGTCGAGGAGATCGACGAAATAGCGCGCCATATCGAGGGAGCGGTCGATATGCAGCGCGACAAAGTCGACGAACGCGGCATCGACGACGAGTTGGCGGTCGCGAAACAGTTTCCAAAGGACCATCTTGAGCAAGTCGTCGTCGGGTGCGCCGATTTCCACCAAAGGCGCGAGCCGCAGGCGCGAAAGGAGATCGGCGGTCGCCAAGCCCCAAGCGTCCGGCTTTTGCTGCGCCGTCAGCAAAAGGCTCGACTTCTGCTGGCGGGCGAGATTGAGGAGATGGAAAAGATTTGCTTCGCCGGCGCCGATCCCGTCGGCGGCCTCGATGACGAGCGCCGGTCTGCCCGCAAGCGCGACGACGTCCGCGGCTTCCAGCAAGCGTCCGGAGACCGTGTCGGCCGCCGCACGCGCCGCCCAGATCGCGGCAAGATGGCTCTTGCCTGCACCGGGCGGACCCACGAGCACAAGGACATGGTCGGGCCAGGCCGGCCAGGCCTCGATCAGCCGCAGCGCCGCGGTGTTTGCCGGCGAGACGAGAAAATCCTCGCGCCGAAAATGCGGCGCCGGCGCCAGATCGAGGCCAAGCTGGCGCCACTGCGTTCTTGCCGGCTTATCCGAACTCATCACCGATCTTCGATGATCTGCCTTTGATCTTCGTCGCGCTTCACGATGACCTGCGTCTCGGCGGCCGCGCGGAGCTCCGGCGGGCTGCCGTAAAGATCGCTGTCGCGATAGCTGCTGATCGCAAAGCGCAGAATGACGCCCGCCGCCGCGGCCACGGGGACCGCGATTATGAGCCCGGTGAAACCAAAAACGCTGCCGAAGGCGAGAAGCGCGAAGATCAACCAAACTGGATGCACGCCGACCCGGTCGCCGACGAGCTTCGGCGAGAGAATATTGCCTTCGACAAGTTGCCCGGTGACGATGACGCCCAACGTCATGGCCAGCAAGTTCCAATGCGGCCAACCTTGGGCGATGGCGACGATCGACGCAACGATAAGCGCGGTGAACGAGCCGACGTAGGGAATGAAACTCAAAAATCCCCCGGAAATGCCGATCAGCAGGCCGAAGTTCAGACCGATCAGCGAAAGGCCGATGCCGTACC
>JASHVQ010000126.1 GCA_030044485.1 Methylovirgula sp.
ACGCGCAGGCGGATATGGCGGTCGTCTCGCGCGAAGGGCCGCACGACATCGTCGTCGAAGATATTCTCGCCGGACTTGCGGCGCACCTGTCGCCGGCCAACGCGCAAGACAACAACGCGCAAGACAACATGTCCAATTCCTCCGCAAATCGCGCCCTGCGCGTGCGGGTCGAGCTCGGCTCGCGCAGCTACGACATCCTGATCGGCGAAGGCCTCCTCAAGGAGGCGGGCGCGCATGTGAGAGGGCTCGCGCCGGGGGCGGCTGCGGCGATCGTCACCGACGAAAATGTCGCCCGCCACCATTTGGCGGGAATCGAGTCGAGCCTCTCGGCGGCGGGCATCCGACATCAAAGCACGATCGTCACGCCGGGCGAGACGTCGAAGTCCTATGCCGTCTTCGAACGCGTCTGCGACGCAATTCTCGCGGCGCGTTTCGAGCGCGGCGACTGCGTTATCGCGTTGGGCGGCGGGGTGGTCGGGGATCTGGCGGGCTTTGCGGCGGCAAGCGTGCGGCGCGGGATGCGGCTCATCCAGATTCCAACCTCGCTCCTGGCGCAGGTCGATTCTTCGGTCGGCGGCAAGACCGGGATCAATTCACCGCATGGCAAAAATCTTGTCGGGGCCTTTCATCAGCCGGCCCTCGTGCTCGCCGACACCGCCTGCCTTGTCACATTGCCGGCGCGCGAATTCCGCGCCGGCTATGCGGAAATCGCCAAATACGGGCTGATCAACGATGCGGCTTTCTTCGAATGGCTCGAAGCCAATTGGCGCGGCGTATTCGCCGGCGGCCCGCACCGGGTCCACGCCATCGCCACGAGCTGCGCCGCCAAGGCGGCGATCGTCGCCGCCGACGAGTTCGAGGCGGCTGGACGCGCCTTGCTCAATCTCGGCCACACATTCGCGCATGCTTTTGAGCGCCTAACGCATTACGACGGCACGCGCCTGGTGCATGGGGAAGCGGTGGCCATCGGCATGGCTTGCGCCTTCCGCTTCTCGGCGCGCCGCGGCCTTTTGAGCCAAGCCGAGGCGCAGCGCGTCGCGGCGCATCTGGAGGCCGCCGGGCTTCCCGTTCATATCCGCGACATCCCGGGATGGGATGCGCCAGCCGCCGCCGTCGTTGAGGCCATGCTGCAGGACAAGAAAGTGAGGCGCGGCGCGCTGACCTTCATTCTGGCGCGCGGCATCGGCCGCTGTTTCATCGCCAAGGACATCGAAGCCGAAGAAGTCCAGGCTTTTCTTGGCGACGAATTGAAGGAAGCGCCTCGGGCGCGGTGAGTACGGGATTTTCACTCATGCACGGCGCACATGTCGCGCCTTCGACGCTCGATCTCTGGATTGCCGGGGCGATCGTCGTCTTCTGCATTTTCATGGCGGCGTTCTTCAACGGCTCCGAGACGGCGCTGACCGCCGCTTCGCGGGCCCGCATGCACGCGCTCGAGCGCAGCGGCAACCGCCGCGCCGCGGCCATCAATCGGCTGTTGCAGCACCGCGATCGCCTGATCGGCGCGGTGCTGCTCGGCAACACGCTGGTCACCATCGGCTCGTCGGCGCTCTTGACCGGCGTGCTTGAAGAACTCGTCGGCTACAGCGGCGTCGTCTATGCGACGGGCGTCATGACGCTGCTCTTGCTCGTCTTCGCCGAAATCATGCCTAAGACGCTGGCGATCAATTATCCCGACCGCGTCGCGCTCATCGTCGCTCCCGTCATCCGTTTTTTCGTCGCCATATTCGGGCCGGTGCTCGCCGCCATCGAAACCGTGGTGCAAGGCTTCCTGCGGCTCTTCGGCATCGACACGAGCGTAAGGCACGCTCTGCTCACAGGGCGCGAGGAACTCAAAAGCACGGTCGACCTCATCCACCTCGAGGGCGGTGTGCAGCGCGCCGAGCGCGACATGTTCGGCGGCTTGCTCGACCTGCGCGATCTCGTCGTCGAGGACGTTATGGTCCACCGCACGAAGATGTATACGATCGACGCGGACCTGCCGCCGCGCGAATTCCTGCGCCAGGCGGTTGCCTCGCCCTATACGCGCGTGCCGATCTGGCGCGGCGAGCCCGATAACATCATCGGCGTCCTGCATGCGAAGGATCTCTTGCGCGCCATAGATCAATCGGGCGGCGACATAGCGCATTTGAAAGTCGACACGCTGGCGCTCGAAGCCTGGTACGTGCCGAATACGACGAGCCTCGAGGACCAGCTGCAGGCCTTCCTCAAACGCAAGACGCATTTCGCGCTCGTCGTCGACGAATATGGCGTCGTCATGGGCCTTGTCACGCTCGAAGACATTCTCGAAGAGATCGTCGGCGAGATTTCGGACGAACACGACCGCTCCGTCCTCGGCCTGCGGCAGAACCCGGACGGCTCGGTTGTCGTCGACGGCGCCCTGCCGATCCGCGATCTCAACCGGCTGATGGACTGGCATCTGCCCGACGAAGAAGCGACGACCATCGCCGGCCTCGTCATTCACGAGGCGCGGGCGATTCCCGAGACCGGGCAGGTCTTCACCTTCCACAATTTCCGCTTCGAAGTTTTGCGCAAGACGCGCAACCGGATCACCTCGCTGCGCGTCACCCCGGTCGCTCCGCCCAAGGAAGAGGAAGAAGATTAGGGGCGGGCGTCAAATCCGCGCGCGCTTGTTCTGCGCCGGACGCAGCTCCGTCACGGAAGCGCCGCCGCGCGCCGAGTCCGGCTCGGCGCCGGCGGCGATGAATTGCGCGCCGGCGAGCTTGGCGAAACGTCCGCCCTTGGCGACAAGTTCGTCGAAGCTCCCCGTTTCGACGATATGGCCGCGGTCGAAGACGAAGATCCGGTCGGCGTGGCGGATCGTCGCCAGGCGATGCGCGATGATGAAGGTCGTGCGGCCCGCGGTCGCCGTTTCCAGGGCGAGTTGCAACTGCCGCTCGGTCTCGGCATCGAGCGAGGAACTCGCTTCGTCGAAAATCATGATCGGCGGATCCTTCAAAAGCGCGCGGGCGATCGCCAGCCGCTGGCGCTCGCCGCCGGAGAGCGAGCGGCCGCGCTCGCTGACGATGGTCGTAAGCCCATCGCTCTGGGCGGCGATGAAATCCTTCGCCTGGGCGCGCTCAAGAGCCAAGGCAATCTCAGCCTCGCTTGCGTCCGGCTTGCCGATCTTCAGGTTCTCCTCGATCGAACGGGCAAACAGCATCGGCTCTTGGAAGACGACGCCGATGTTGCGGCGAAGTCCGGCAAGTGTCATGTCGCGAATGTCGATCCCGTCGATTGCGATCCGCCCCTGGGGCGGATCGAAAACGCGATGCAGCAGGCCGAGCGTCGTCGTCTTGCCGGAACCGGTCGCGCCGACAAGCGCGATCGTTTCGCCGGGCGCCGCCTCAAAGCTCACATTGCTGACGGCGGGCTTGTCCTTTTCGTAGGCGAAGGACACGTTTTCGAAGGCGACGCGGCCGACAAGGCGGCCCGGATCGCGCGCCTGCGGCAGATCCGCGACGTGCGGCGCCGTGTCGAGAACCGAAAAGAACTCCGAAATCTTCGGCGCCTGCATGAAAAGCCCGTTGATGAAGCCGACCACGTCGCTCAGCTTGGCGATCAGCATGGTCGAAAAGGCCATGAAGGTGACGATCTGCCCGATGCTCGCCAGTCCCTGCGCGTGCAGCCAGATGCCGAGCACGAAGATCGCAAGCAAAGTCAGCGTCGCGGCGGCGCGCGCCGCAACCACCGCCACCGCCCACCAGGATAGGACCGGGAGCTGCGCGGAAAGCACCGCGTCGATGAGCCGGCCGAGGGCGCGCGCTTCGCTTTCGATGCGGGTGAAGCTTTGGATTACGGCCACATTGCCGAAGACGTCGGAAGCGCGTTCGGTAAGCGTTGCATTGTGGCGCTCGACCTCGTCTTGCAGGACGTGCGTGCGGCGGACGACGAAGACGATGAGCACCGCGAAGACCGCGACAAGCAGGGTGAGCAGAAGGCCGAGCCGCCAATTCACGAAGAGCGAGAGCGGCAGAAGCACCAAGAGGGCGATGAACGCCACGCATTTTTCGCGGAAGAACGACAGCCAAAGCCAAAAGAAAGCCGCCGTGCCGTCCAGCATTCCCTTGAGCAGCCGGCCCGAATGAATCGTGCCGTGGAAGCTCATCGGCAGATTCA